>NZ_JAUBPO010000024.1:0-71842 GCF_036700785.1 Microcoleus sp. S28C3
CAAGCTTGTCGCCAGCGACCGTTGCCGTTCAAGACTCACGAACAATGCCTAAATAAGGAACACCTTGACAGGGCTGGGTGTGCATGGCACACCTTACTGCATTTAAATTACTCACATTGCAATTTGTCATTATTGCCTGCAGACAACTACGAAGTTCTTTGCAATTGCTTGTTCACCTTGAGAATCTTCTTATCAAAATACTCTTGTCTGTGTCCTAACTTTTTAGCCACTTCTAACCCTTTTTGATACGATTCCAAAGCCTTATCGTAAGCCTTCATCTCTTGATAAACTTGACCGATATTGTCGTAAGCATTCATCAATCCGTAGAAATTGTAAGCCCGCTCTTCTAACAGCAACTGCATTTGATAAATCCGCAAAGTCGGCTCCCATTGCTTTTGCGCTCGGTAAAGCAATGCTAATTTATCCAAAGCTTCGCTAGCCTGAGCATATTGTTGAATGGGGACGGCTAAATTGTAGGCTTCCTGATAGTATTGAGCTGCTAAATTGATTTGACCGATGGCTTGGTAATCGCTGGCGATCGCAATTTTGAGCGGTGGTATAGCGCTCGGGTTTTGCAGGTTCAAATACACCGATGCTAGTTTTTCCCGGGCTGCGATCGCCTTTAGGGGTTGTTTCGACTGCTGGTAAACGTAAGCCAACTGTCTCAGAGTATCTACCTCAGTTGGAGGAGTTACAGGCTGCGGCGGCGCGCCGTTTCCCGCAACTACAGCAGCATTTGGCACTGCAGAATTAGCAGCAAATAAAGCGCGGTTTTCCTGAATTAAAGTTGCCAATTCCTCATACACGGGAGCAGCTTTATCGTAACTCAACCAATTGATGTGAATTAGCCCGATCGCCTTCAAAATCTGACCTTGAGCCAATATATCTTCGTTTTGGCGCGCATTTTCGAGAATTTCTTGGTAAACTTCTACAGTCGGGCCTTTAGCGCGCACCTGCTGAAAAGCCGCAACCAAGGTGGGGAGCAACTCAGTATTAAGTGGTACTTGGGATTTGACTTGTTTTTGAATTGCTTGCAACCGTTTGGTAATAAGCTGTAGTTCCAGGTTTTTACCGTTACTCCAAGCAACACTTCCAACCCGACTCAAAGCAGCAATTTCCGCCGCCGGGCCCAGATACCTCCGCAGCCGCAATTCTCGGAACCAAATTTCAAAAGCACCCGCGCCGTCTCCAGCTTGCAGTTTAGCCGCTGCTTCTAAGTTTAACTCTTCCAAAGCCGCTGTCAGTTCCTCCCGCTGAGTGCTGCTCAAAGATTCGTTAGCGGGAGCTAGGGGATCGGGTGTGGTAATTTCTAGAGGATTAGGAGAAAATTGATCGAGGCCTGGTGGATTAGTTTGGGCGCTAGCAATCGAACCAGCACACAGCCACAAGAAAAGCAAGCACCCAATTGGCACAGAACTTCTCATTCTCAAAATTTGGTTGCCGCGATTCGGCATCTTTTCTGGAAACATCAAGTTTTGCATATCTACAAAACGGTATAAATTATGTCACAAAGATGGCACAAAAGCAAACAGTTCAACAAGAGCAACAAAATAAATGTCACCGCACTGAGCAATTCTTGGGATTTAAAGACGCTGGGCGATCGTATTTTACGCTTATTTAGTCTAGCCCTTATTATCTTAACTGTTTGCACAGCTTGCGCCCCCCCTCCCGCAGTTGCAAAGGACCGCTCTTTTCCAGAAATGTCTCTAGAATTTTTGGGCGAGTACCAATTGCCAAAAATCAATTTTGAAGGAGTACCAGTCGGCGGTTTGTCAGGAATTACCTACGATCCCAAAGGTATTAGTGCAGTCACTTCCAAAGCTTATCGCTTTTACGCTCTTTCCGACGACCCCAGCGAAAACGGAGAAGCGAGATTTTACAGTCTCCGACTCGACCTCACATCAAGTGACCCAGGAAATATTGGCCTGAAAAAAGTTACCGTTGAAGGTGTTACCTCCCTCAAAAAAGCAGACGGTGAAACCTTCTCTTGGGGTTCCATCAATCCCGAAGGCATCGCCCTTTCTCCCCGCAACTCAGTATTTGTCGCCAGCGAAGGCGTTACTCATGTTGGCATCCCTCCTTTTGTAGGAGAGTTTGACCTCAAAACAGGGCAAATGCGGGGACAATTGCCGATACCAAAGCGCTATATTCCCGATGCCAGCGATGAAAAACAGCAGCAAGGAGTGGTGGACAATTTAGGTTTTGAATCTTTAACCATCGACCCAGAAACTTTTAGTCCGGGCGGTCTCGATCCCTTTCGTTTGTTTGCAGCTACGGAAGCGCCGTTAATGCAAGATTTAGACCCAGAACAGGCAAGCAAACTCCGTCTTTTACATTATATCATCGTCGATAAAACGCCGCAATTACTCTCAGAAAATCTTTACAATCTCGACCAAGTTCCCATGACTATTTTGAACGGTTTAACAGAATTAGTAACTGTCGGTGGCGGTCAGATTTTGAGTTTAGAACGTTCTTTTGGTCTGTCGGGATACAGTGCTAGGATTTATCAAGTAGCGCTTGGGGCGGCTACAGATACTTCGAGAATCCAGAGTTTTAAAGGGCGAGTGGCAATGGTCGAACCTGTTAAGAAAAAGTTGCTGCTAGACTTAAGCGAACTCGGAATTCCGCTATATAATTTAGAAGGAATGACCCTCGGCCCGCGCTTGCCCGACGGTAGCCAGAGTCTAGTTTTGGTCAGCGATGACAATTTTGATGAAGCGCAAAAAACGCAGTTTATGTTGTTGAGTTTAAAAAGCAAAAATTAGGTCAGAAGGGCGGGCTAGAAACCCACTCCACAAGAAGACTTATTCTTTGTGAAATAAGCCTGAAAGCCTGTTGAGGAAAACAGTCCAATAAACTTCACTCTTTGTGGAACAGGCATCTTGCCTGTTCATAAAAATAGTATAAATGAGGTTAAATCAAATTTTTCCAACTATAAAACACCCTAATCATGCCAACTCGTAAGACTTTGCACTTACCAGAAATCGAACTTTCATACCTCGAATGGCAGCCAGAAACTGGGAAAGAAAAATCTCCCCGTTTGCTGCTGCTGCACGGTTTAGCAGATAGTGCGTGTGTCTGGACTAGCTTGGGCAATTACTTGTCCAACCGCTATCATATTGTAGCGCCAGATATGCGCGGTCACGGAGAAAGTAGCAAACCGAAAACAGGCTATACTTTTGAAAGTGCGATCGCAGATTTAGAAGCTTTGATGGCACATCTCAACTGGCCCGACGCCCATATTTTAGGACATTCTTGGACGGGCAAACTAGCAGCGATTTGGGCGAGGCAAAATCCCGATCGCTTTTGCAGTATGATTTTAGTAGACCCAATCTTCATCACCAAACTGCCCGCCGCGATGAAACTCACCCTGCCAATTGTTTACCGAAAATTAGACTGTCTCAAATGTGTGGGCCCGTTTGCGACTTTATCCCAAGCAGAAACAGCAGCAAAACAATCGGGAGAATACGCAGATTGGAGTGACGTGCAGCAAATGGTATTCCAACACCAAATCGAACAAAAATCCGACGGAACTTGGGGCAGTAAATTTGCGATTGCAGCCAGAAATCAGATATTTGCAGAAGTGATGAAAGTTGCCGGTTTAACTGACAATATTGAGATACCGACTTTGTTTGTACAGCCGGAAAAAGGCGTAAATCGCATGGCTTGGCAAATGCAGCCATACAATAGATACTTGAAAAATCTTACCGTTGCAAAAGTACCGGGGAATCACTGGTCTTTTTTGACTCAACAGGAAACTTTTAATCAAACTGTGGCAGAGTTTTTAGAGGGCACAAGACAGTGAATTTAGAAATTATCGCACATCGGGGATTTTCGGCGATCGCCCCCGAGAATACTTTAGCAGCTTTTGAACTGGCGATCGCCCGTGGAGCTCATTCGATCGAATTTGACATCCAGCTATCCGCCGACAACGTATCAGTGATTTTTCACGACGCCACATTAGATAGAATCACTGGAGTTTCTGGCAAAGTTAGGGAAAAAACTCTGTCTGAATTGCAAACACTTAATGCGGGAAAATGGTTTAGCGATGAATTTTCACAACAAAAAATTCCTACCTTAAAAGAATCATTAGCTATCCTCAAAAATGTTGACAAATTTCTTTACTTTGATGTCAAACCTCACTGCGAGTGGTCTGATGCAGATGTCGCGGATTTTGTCAATACTTTGAAGGGGGAAAAAATCCAACACAAATGCGTTATTACTTCCTTTAACGATGGATTTCTGGAACAAGTGCGGCGGCTATCTGGCGATTTGGCGATCGGACACATTGTTGCTAATCTAGAAGCATACAAAATTCAATTTGCTCAAGCTGTGGCGCATCAGGATAATTTGATTAGCAGTCTGTATCGCGTGTTGCTGGAAAACCCCGCACTAATTCAAGAAAGCCGGAGTCAGGGAGTTGACATTGTGGCCTGGACGGTGGACGATCGAGCGGATATGCAAAAGTTAATTGATTTGGGTATCACGCGGATAGTCACTAATTGTTTGATATAATTTTTTAACCGAAGATGAAGGCAGATAAACGCAGATAATCGATGAATTACTTTCGCAAAAGCATCCACGAAATGTCTGGCTATGTGCCGGGGGAACAGCCACCGCTAGGCACAAAAATTATTAAATTAAATTCTAATGAAAATCCCTATCCGCCTTCTCCCAAAGCTTTAAAAGTGCTTCAGGAAATAGACGGAGAAATTTTGCGGCGCTATCCAGATCCAACTGGCAAAAGTTTCCGCATTGCTGCTAGTCAAGTTTTGGGAGTGGCTGACGATTGGATTGTTGTAGGTAACGGCAGCGACGATTTATTAAACTTGATAGTTCGCGCTGTGGGCGAATCTGGGAAACAGATTGTTTGTCCCGCGCCAACCTATGTATTGTACCGCACTTTGGCAGCAATTCAAGATGCAGAATTTGTTGAAGTTCCTTATCCCGACGACTACAAGTTACCAGTTGATTTGCTAATAGCAGCCCAGGGTGCTGTGACATTTGTAGCTTCGCCAAACAGTCCATCGGGAACAGCCATATCTGTTGCAGATTTGGAGAAACTGGCTAAAGAGTTATCGGGCATTCTTGTGATCGACGAAGCTTATGTAGATTTCGCCGAAGAAAATGCTTTGGAGTTGACAAAAAAGTACAGTAATGTTATTATTTTGAGAACTCTTTCAAAAGGTTATTCGCTCGCCGGATTGAGGTTGGGTTTTGCCATAGCAAATCCGGCGCTGCTGGCTGAATTAAATAAAGTCAAAGACAGCTATAATGTGGATGCTTTAGCTTATGCGGTGGGGGCGGGTGCGATCGCCGATCGAGACCACAAAACAGCCAACGCCGAAAAGATTAAGGCTTCCAGGGCAAAACTAGCTGTTAGCTTCCAGGAATTAGGTTTTGAAGTTTGGCCCTCGCAAGCCAACTTTTTGTTAGTTAGGCCACCAAACGGCGATGCAGAAAGAATTTATCAAACACTGAAAGTACGGGGAATATTGATTCGATACTTCAATCAGCCGCGATTAGAAGACAAATTGCGGATTAGTGTAGGTACGGAGGAACAGAATCAAATTTTAGTTAAAACTTTGAAAGAAATTCTCTAAATAACGATCGCACTAAAAGTAGTTTCTAGTAATGACTTTAGTCCTCTGATTTTTATGAGGACTTGAATTCCTGACTACACACAGCTTGATTACTGATAATTATTAGGATTATCAATCGCCAACCCTGCCAACTGAGCAATATCCAGCAATCTGTTGTCCGCCGAAACAAAAATTAGTTGAGTTTCTGGTATTGACATGAGCAAAGATTTAACGTACAAACCAGACGCCAACTGCACAGCATCATAAGCGCGCAAAGGGTATTGCACAACCAATTGACCTGCACTTTCAATCAACGCTTGGTCAACTTCAATGATTCGATACTTGGTATCGAATTCATTGCGAAACTTTTGCAAAATTATGTCAAGTTCACCAGCAGACATACTCCCCTCCCGCTGACGACGCGACAAGGCGCTGTGTAACTCCACCCATGTAATCTGGCTAATAGTTAAATCGTTATTTGCATCCACATCAGTAATCGATTGAATCCAATTACTCCCTGTTTCAGGCACGTAACGTTTGACCAAAGCGCTGGTATCTAGAAAATAAGTATTTACCACGGGCCGCGATCCTCTATAACTATTTCAGAGACAGGTGTCCCCGGTCTTCCCTTTAGTTCTTCAAATAATTCGCGCCATTTCTCTTCACGTCGTGCTAATTCAACAGGATCGAGCTTACCCTGCTTATTTGGCAAACGCACCAATCCCCGTACATCCATCAACTTAATCGCCTTTTCGCGATCGCCCTTGAGTTCTTCCGGCGAAACTTCCGCTACAATTGTGATTTGCACAGTTTCCCCATCATTCAATAACAAAGGACTCAGGGGACGAAAAACCCCGTTTTCGTAGATAGCAGTAATAGTTTCTGGCATAATTAGCCTCTTAATTAAATGCTTTGACTTATTGTACTTCTTTTAATTACTTCGTTGCCACCACAGCCAAATTCCAAGCCAAGCGCTTCATCAAAGGCAACTTTTTCAAAAATTCATCCAACTCTTCTAACCGAGAGTATTCCGGTTTCAATCTATCTTGTTCAATGATAATCTTTTTCCAATAACGCTCCTCATTTGGATGCACTTTTTCTATCAAATAAAAGCGCAAAAAAACCCAAAGCGATGTCAGCCAAAACGTATCATAAGCCGTCTCCGAAAACAAAGACTTGACAAAAGTTACAATATTAATATCTAAAGGAGTTTCATCCTCCGTCCGCACCTCAGTTGCCATCCTGCGGTAAACATTAATCACAGGATTGTGCTTCATCGGGTCCCAAAAACAAGCTTTTCCCCCAGGCTTTAAGACGCGGTGCATTTCGCGAATTGCCTTTTCTGGTTCCGGTAAATGGTGCAACAAATTAGAAGCATAAACAATATCAAAACTATTGTCCGGGAAATCCATCGCCATTGCATTTACAGTGCAGCCCTCTATTTTGACGCCGTTTTTCTCAGCCAATTTCAGGGCAACTTCTACCATGCCCTGAGAATAGTCAGCCGCTACACAATTCGCACCTTTTTTAGCAAAATAAACGCTATTTTCTCCCGCGCCGCAGCCTAAATCTAACAGGCGTTTGCCTGTAATATCGCCCATTTGCTGGACGATAAATCTATTTTCTGGGGCGGTACAAGCTTCAAAGTAATCATTGACTCGAATGCCGTCTATATCGATTGTGGATGCCCAAGCATCGTGGAATTGCCGCTCTTTTTTTAAAGTTTCGTCTTGCATTTTTCAAGAGTTTGTTATTGGTAAAATAAATTAATTTTAAACCGCAGATGAACGCGGATTAACGCAGATTTATTGAGATCTATCTGCTGTTATGTGCGTTCGTCTGCGGTTTGTTTCAAGAAAAATGGCTGACAAGAAATTTATCAGCGCTGTGCTTTTGCAACAACTTGATTTCCGCTCTGAGTTGGCTGTTCTGAGGATTTTTCAGGATTAGACTGCAATGCCTGATAGAGGCGATTTAAAGCGCTGATGTATGCTTCTGCGGACGCTACGATAATGTCGGTATTTGCTGAGTGACCGGAAAATACTTTGCCTTCGTGGCGCAAGCGAATTGTTACTTCCCCGATCGCATCAATTCCGGCTGTTACCGATTGTACAGAAAACTCGATCAACTCGTTGGGTACGTTTACCACCCGGTTAATTGCCCTGTAAATCGCATCCACAGGCCCGGTGCCGATCGCAGCATCGGTCAATTCTTCGCCCGCCGGAGTCCGCACGGTTACGGTTGCTGTCGGGCGAGATTTGTCGCCGCAGGAAACCTGCACCAATTCTAACCGGAACAGTTCCGGTGCTTGGTGCACTTCGTTATTGGCGATCGCCTCTAAATCCCAATCAGTAATCTCTTTTTTCTTGTCTGCCAAATCTTTAAACTTGACAAAAGCCTTATTTAGCTCATCGTCTGCCATTTCAAAACCCAACTCTTTCAAGCGAGTATGAAAAGCGTGGCGGCCGGATAATTTGCCCAAGACGATTTGATTTTCCGTCAAGCCGATCGACTCAGCATCCATAATCTCGTATGTCAGCTTATTTTTCAGCACCCCGTCTTGGTGAATTCCCGACTCGTGAGCGAAAGCATTTGCCCCGACAATCGCCTTATTTGGCTGCACCAACATCCCCGTCAAATTGGAAACCAAGCGGGAAGTTTTGTAAATTTGGCGCGAGTCAATATTTGTCAGCGGTTCCTCAGAATCCGCAGCCCGGCCCAAGAACGGATTATAATATTGGCGCCGCACGTAAAGGGCCATTACCAACTCTTCCAGAGCTGCATTTCCCGCCCGTTCGCCAATTCCGTTAATCGTGCATTCTAACTGTCTGGCACCATTTTTTACGGCTTCCAAAAAGTTAGCAACAGCCAATCCTAAGTCATTGTGACCGTGAACCGAAATAATTGCGCGATCGATATTCGGCACATTTTCCTTAATTCCCCGAATCAATGCCCCAAACTCGCTCGGAGTCGTGTAGCCGACTGTATCGGGAATATTAACAGTAGTCGCACCCGCTGCGATCGCCCGTTCCAGAACCTGATACAAAAACTCCGGTTCCGATCGGCAAGCATCTTCCGGAGAAAACTCCACATCATCCACAAAAGACTTAGCGTAAGCCACCATTTCCGGCACAATTTCCAGAATCTCAGCCCGCGTCTTTTTCAACTTATGCTCCAAGTGAATATCAGACGTAGCCAGAAACGTATGAATTCGCGCATTGGCCGCTGGTTTCAGAGCCTCTGCTGCTCTTTTAATATCCGGCTTTCTCGCCCGTGCTAAACCGCAAATTGTCGGCCCATGTTCCGTGCCAACCGATCGGGCTATTTTTTGGACTGCCTCAAAATCTCCCGTGCTGGTGAAAGGGAAACCCGCTTCAATCACATCCACGCCCAATCTTGCTAACTGGCGAGCGATCGTCAGCTTTTCATCCACATTCAGAGATGCACCCGGAGATTGTTCTCCGTCCCGCAAAGTCGTATCGAAAATAATAATCCGGTCTTGACTTGGTTGAGTTTTCATAGCTCTAAAAAAGTGTTTTCCTGATTTTTACTTGTCCGTTTTTCTGGGTTTTTAGCCCCCAGTCAGTCGATTTTAGATTTTAGATTTTAGATTTTAGATTTACTCCACAGATGAATCTGGGAACTTGAACCTTAGTCTAAAATTTTGGGCTACTGGCGGCTCCTATCGGAAAGCAAGTATGCGTTTTTGGGCGGGGGCAGCAGTCCCGTGTTTCGCGCCAATAACGAATAATTAATAACCCATAACCCATAACTACTGACTAATGACTAATAACTACTAACTACTGACTAATGACTAATGACTAATAACTACTAACTACTGACTAATAATCCATTTTCTCGATATGTTCCCTAATTTCATTTAGGTCTATATACCTATCTGTAGCATTTCGTAACTCTCTAGCAATCATTCCTTCGGTTGATACCACAGTAATATGAGTATTTTTAGATCGCAACAGCTCGATCGCCCGCTCAAAATCCCCATCCCCGCTAAACAGCACAACTTGGTCGTACTGATCCACCGTATTAAACATATCAACAACAATCTCAATGTCTAAATTAGCCTTTTGAGAATATCTGCCCGAAGCATCATCGTAATATTCCTTAAGAATCTTAGTGCGAACCGTGTAACCCAGACTGATCAAGGCATCTCGAAATCCCCTTTGATCTTGCGGGTCTTTCAGACCCGTATACCAGAAAGCATTGATCAAGATGACATTCGGCTGCGAAGTTTTGAAATATTCGAGCACCCTGCGAGGATCAAAAAACCAACCGTTCTTTTGTTGAGCGTAGAACATATTGTTCCCGTCCACAAAAATAGAAAGGCGGTTCATTAAGTTTGTCATAGAAACTTAGACCTAATAATTGTAGAAAGAAGTTAATCTAAATATCACATTTTAGCAACATGGAGCTAACTGAGGCAATAGATTAGACTTCAGAAAACTCCATCCCCCCAGTATTTCATATTTTAGGCTCTACCGCCAGAGGGCTCTTTTAACCCTGCTTGGATTCGATCGAGCGGCCCTCACAAACCAGACGCCCAGTAACTCAATACCGGCTGCCCTGTCCAGGTTAATAGGGCTTCAAACTACCGCCCTACCGCCCTACCGCCCAGCAGGCATACCGAAGCGCAGAGCACTCGCTTTTGCTCCCTGATTTGATAGCAGAGTACCTCAGCTCAAGCCTTTTTGCTTTCAAGGGCCCAGCGAGCTAACTCTGTCCGGTTGTGCAGACCTGTTTTGCCCAGCATATTGCTGACGTGGCTCTCTATAGTCCGCTGGCTGACATTCATCACGTCTGCGATTTGTCGGTTTGCCATACCCTGCGCTAGCAACTGTACCACCTTTAACTCAGTGGGAGTCAATTCGACATTGCGGCGCGCCTTAATTTTTGGGCCGCTCTCAATACCTGGATTTGAGTGACGAATCAAGCGGGAGGCTGCTTTCAGAGAAGATTCTACTTGGGCTACCAGTTCTTCTGGTTCAAAAGGCTTGACTATATAAACGTCAGCCCCAGTGCTCAAGCCTTTTACTCGGTCTGAACTTTGACCTTTGGCGGACAAGAAAAGAACCGGAATCCAGCTCGTGCGCGGGTCTTCTCTGATGTATTTGACTAAAGTGTACCCGTCCATTTCCGGCATCATCACATCGCATATGATCAAATCGGGGACTTCTTGTTCGAGCTTTTCTAGAGCGTCTCTGCCGTTTTCTGCTGTAATGACGTTGTAACCCCGAAACTCCAAGTAATCCTTGACTAGCAAGATTAAGTTCGGGTCGTCGTCAACCAGCATCAGCCGTTTTTGATCTCCTGAATTATTGTCTTTTGTCATGTTTATTCCCGCTAAAGTATCCCGCTCGCTTCCTTTTTTTCACTCGTGTTTTTTCCGTCACTCCGCCAACACCCCGGCTGGGGGTGGAGGACTGCCGTCGGGTGAAACGATCGCCCTCAGGGGAAAGCGGGGCAGGTGTTACCGCTTCCCAACCAGCGATTGACGCCCGTTTGTGAATGTCTTGCGACTAGGAACGGAGCCAAAACCTATAAGGTACATCTTCACAAAAGCCTGTCAATGGCAGGCATCCTGCCTGCCCCACCAGAGTTATTGGAGATGTGTAATGGACGAATATCGCCCGTTGTCACTATCGGTCTTGATTGATTGGAGACTCTCTGGGAGAGCCCAAGTTAAATATTTAATCTCGATCGGTTTAATTGGTTGATGCCCCAGTTTTAAATGATACTTCTGATATAGAGAAATTTAAGCAGACTCCCTACTTACGTATTTAACTGTTTCTAGTGTAGTTTGGCAAACTGCTTAGTGTCGGCCACTGAGAAACTTTTGCACAAAATTTCACACTTTCTCCGATCGATTTATTCGGGCGTACCTTTTGAGCAACACCAGCGACAAGCCAAGCCCGACTACCAAGACAACCTAACTACAGTTTTTTTGCTCTGTAGCAGGTGCGATCGCCTGGGAGCCTAACGGTCTAAAATTCTCACTTTTAACCTTAAACTTAACATCTAAGTATAACTTTGTACTTTAACAGCGCTATACTTAAATGTTTGGCTCTGCCTCAGGAGGCACAGGCAAAGGATGAGTCAAGAAAGCGTATTCTTGAACGACCTTTGAGTTTAGAAGATGTTCCTGAATAATTCTCTCAATGACGGGGGGAGTAACGTCGCGATACCACACTCCGTCTGGATAGACTACCACGATCGGGCCAGACGCGCACACTCGCAGGCAATTGGCTTTGGTGCGAAAGACGCAGGTTGGTCGATCGGCACTTGGCTTGTCCAACCCCAATTCTTGCAAGCGTTTTTTTAAGTAATTCCACGCCTCCAGACTGGTTTGCCGAGCGCAGCACTTGGGCACGGTTTGGTCGGCACAGATAAAAATATGCCGCTCGATTTTAGCGAGACCCAGGCTTTGGACGCAAGCGCTCAAGCCTTGGCTGCAATATTCCTCGTTAGGTTCAAGCATTTTATTCATTCGTCAACAGTAATTGGTTAGCGAGCAAAAGTCATCACCGCAGCCCCCACTCCCCCCTACCCCTCTCCTTGGCCCCCACTCATTCTCGGTTCGGGAACCCGTACTGACAACTAAGTTGCGATCGCCCCTTTCTAGAGCTAAATTAGCACTCAGGAGTCGAGAGTGCTAATATGTCAGTTGTAAGCAGTCGGCTGTTGCTTTTATAGCGACCCTGACGGCTGACTGACTAGGATCTGTAATCTGGAGATTTATTTATGGCAGCAGTATCACTGAGTGTTTCTACCGTTAAACCGTTAGGCGAGCGCGTGTTCGTGAAAGTAAGCGCTAGCGAAGAAAAAACCGCCGGCGGCATCCTTCTGCCCGACACAGCGAAAGAAAAGCCCCAAGTAGGCGAAGTCGCGGCAGTGGGCCCCGGCAAGCGCAATGACGACGGCAGCCGCACTGAAATGGAAGTCAAAGTCGGCGACAAAGTTCTCTACTCGAAGTACGCCGGCACCGACATCAAACTCGGCACAGACGAATACGTCTTGCTTGCAGAAAAAGACATTCTGGCGATCGTTAACTAATTAATCATTAGTCATCAGTCCTTAGTCATCAGTCATTAGTTTAAAGCGAACGCCGCCAAACAACTAATGACACGGGACAAATGACTAAAATCCATCATCCCCAATCCAAAATCTCAAACCTTCTCATCCCCAAAAACTATGGCTAAGCGTATCATCTACAACGAAAATGCACGTCGCGCCCTCGAACGCGGTATGGACATTTTGGCCGAAGCAGTGGCCGTAACCCTCGGCCCCAAAGGCCGTAACGTGGTTCTCGAAAAGAAATTCGGAGCTCCTCAGATCGTCAATGACGGCGTTACCATCGCCAAAGAAATCGAACTAGAAGACCACGTAGAAAATACAGGCGTTGCTCTAATTCGTCAAGCTGCTTCCAAAACCAACGACGCAGCAGGCGACGGTACCACCACTGCTACCGTTTTGGCTCACGCAATGGTCAAAGAAGGCCTGCGGAACGTAGCAGCCGGTGCAAATGCGATCGCCCTCAAGCGCGGTGTTGACAAAGCAACCACCTTTTTGGTAGAAAAAATTGCCGAACACGCCAAACAAGTAGAAGATTCCAAAGCCATCGCTCAAGTCGGCTCCATCTCTGCTGGTAACGACGATGAAGTCGGTCAAATGATTGCCAACGCAATGGACAAGGTGGGCAAAGAAGGCGTGATTTCCCTGGAAGAAGGGAAGTCTATGACCACCGAATTGGAAATCACCGAAGGGATGCGCTTCGACAAAGGCTACATTTCTCCCTACTTCGTCACCGACACCGAACGGATGGAAGCGATTCTCGAAGAACCGTTCATCTTGCTGACAGACAAGAAAATCGCTTTGGTACAAGATTTAGTACCTGTGCTCGAACAAGTAGCTCGTTCCGGCCGCCCGCTGTTGATCATTGCAGAAGACATTGAGAAAGAAGCTTTAGCTACCCTCGTTGTCAACAAACTGCGCGGTGTGTTGAACGTGACTGCTGTGAAAGCACCCGGTTTTGGCGATCGACGCAAAGCCATGTTAGAAGATATCGCCGTATTGACCGGCGGTCAACTAATCACCGAAGACGCCGGTTTGAAACTGGAAAATACCAAGCTCGACATGATCGGCAAAGCCCGCCGCATCACCATCACTAAAGACAGCACCACAATTGTTGCTGAAGGTAACGAAGTCGCCGTCAAGTCCCGCTGCGAACAAATTCGCCGTCAAATGGACGAAACCGAGTCTTCCTACGACAAAGAAAAGCTGCAAGAACGTTTGGCCAAATTGGCTGGTGGCGTCGCAGTGATCAAAGTCGGCGCGGCTACCGAAACAGAAATGAAGGATCGCAAACTGCGTCTTGAAGATGCGATCAACGCTACCAAAGCTGCTGTAGAAGAAGGAATTGTTCCTGGCGGCGGTACAACTTTGGCTCACCTGACTCCTCAATTGGAAGAGTGGGCTAACAGCAGCCTGA
The DNA here is from genome assembly GCF_036700785.1 of Microcoleus sp. S28C3. Lineage (NCBI taxonomy): Bacteria > Bacillati > Cyanobacteriota > Cyanophyceae > Oscillatoriales > Microcoleaceae > Microcoleus > Microcoleus sp. S28C3. Next base: position 14,086 of record NZ_JAUBPO010000024.1, read on the forward strand.
AGGGCGAAGAATTGACCGGTGCTTTGATTGTGGCACGGGCTCTGGCTGCTCCTCTGAAGCGGATTGCTGAAAATGCAGGTTTGAACGGCGCTGTGATTGCTGAGCGCGTCAAAGAAAAGCCGTTTAACGTCGGTTTCAACGCAGCGACAAATGAGTTTGTCGATATGTTTGAAGCTGGTATCGTTGACCCCGCGAAGGTGACTCGTTCTGCTCTGCAAAATGCCGCATCTATTGCTGGTATGGTGCTGACAACCGAGTGCATCGTCGTTGACAAGCCCGAACCGAAGGACGGCGCTGCTGCTGCTGGCGCTGGCGGCGGCATGGGCGGCGGCGACTTCGATTACTAATTAATCGTCGTCTTTAAAGTAGGTGGGGGCGCAAGGGCCCTCACCTACTTTATTTTAATTAAGTAGTTGATTAATAAATCAAGTATCATAGTGGTGTACTCTCTACTATAGTGAGAGGCGCTATGAAAGCAGAAGTTCTTAAAAGATTATTTAGGGCGATCGCCAGTGCCGACACAGAGGCGATCGACAAACTCACACACCTAGTCATTGAGGAAGAGCGCCAGAAGGGACACACGCTACTAGCCGACCAATTAGAGAATATTACCAAAAAGAGCCAGAAAGAGAAATCGACCTCTAACACCAAAGCAGCTTCGCCAGTACCAAATAGCCTACAAGCTTTAAGCGAACTGCCTACAAGTAAGCGATTAAACCTTCCTTTAGTGACTGTCATCGGAAGGGAAAAACTGCGGCATCACATGGTGCTTCCTGAAGTTATTGAAAAACGTTTCCAGCGAATTGAGCGCGAGTATGCAGCAAGAGATAGGCTTGCTCTTCACGGACTCCGCTACAGACAAAAAATTCTTCTGTACGGTTTCCCCGGCTGTGGTAAGACACTCGGAGCAGAGCGTTTAGCTTGGAATACAGGTTTACCACTTCTCAAAGTTCGATTTGATGCAATGGTATCATCTTTTTTAGGCGAAACGGCGAGTAATTTGAGGCTGGTTTTTGAAGAAGCATCAAAAAATCCCTGTTTGTTGTTTCTTGATGAATGCGACTCAATTGCTAAATCAAGAGAAGACCATCAGGAAGTAGGAGAAATTAAGCGAGTTGTAAATACATTTCTTCAAATTTTGGATGAATATGAACCCACCTCAGGTCTGATTGTAGCAGCTACAAACCTCACTAAATCTCTTGATACTGCACTGTGGAGACGATTTGACGATTTGATTGAAGTACCAAAGCCCGGAGAAAAAGAGTTAGAATTTATCCTAAAAGAAACACTATCTGCTATGGAAGTAGGCTCTATTAACTGGCCTGTGCTCATAGCTCAGATGAGAGATTTTTCTGCCGCTCAAGCTGTGAGGGTTGCACAAGATGCTGCTAAACGGGCAATTCTTGAGCGAGAGGAGCTGGTGATTCACGAACACTTGGAAGAAGCGATTAAAGAAATCAAGGTTGCATAAATTTATTTTTTTGTGTCAGGAGAAGTAAATGGTTGAACGTTCTGATAGATTTCCGCATATTCAGCTCAGCCTTGCAAAAAAAGGAATTGCTGCACCACAAGGAGGAGGTAGCAAGAAAGCTCCTCAAACACTCGCAAATTCTGGTGACAGATGGGGACATGGTAGTAGGCTAAATAGTTCAGTATCATCCATAACTGCTAATTGGAAAGATACTGAAGAAAAACGAGAAGAAGAAGAGCAACCCGAACTTCCTAAATCTCGACGCATTATCTTAAAAATAGATCCAAATTCTTTCGATCCAGAGAGTCTTAAATCCTATGGGATTGAGCTAATTGCCGAGATTGAAGATGGATACATTATTGGTGCATCAGCAGATTTAGAACTTAGTGAACTGCGAAATAAAATAGGAAAATTTATTAGAGAAGAATATGGTGGTGCAAAAGTTGCAGAAATCTGGGAGCTGATTGACGGAATTAAAAAGCCAGAATACATTCTTTCGCCAGAATTAATGGCTCATTGGGATCTAGTTAAAGATGACCAGATATACACAGTTGATGTAGGTATTGCTTGTTTAGGGATTACAGCTAAGTTGCCTAATTCTCCAAAGAGAGAAACTAATGAAAGTGATGAGCATTTTGAAAAAAGAGTTAATCTTTGGATTGACAAACGTGACTTTACCTATGAAAAGTGGGATGATATAAAGTCCGAAAGAGAAAATGAGTTCACAGAATTTATTCAAAATTATAAAGGAGAAATATTAAATATAGTTGATGGAAGTATTCCTCAATCAGCTAAATTACCAGATAGTTTTTCCTGTAGAATTCAAATTTCAGGTAAAGGATTAAAAGATTTAGTTTTCAACTTTCCTTATATTTTTGATGTCAGTGAGCCTGATGAGTTTGCTGAATTTGTTGAGCGAGAAGCTTTATCTGATGTTGATACTCCTACTTTCAAACTACAAGCACCGAAATTAAATGCTCCCAAGGTATGTGTTATAGATAGTGGGATTCAAGAAAGGCATCCTCTCTTAAAAGCAGCAATTGATTGCGATAATTCAACATCTTGGGTGCCGGGAGAAACCGACCAAATTGCTGACCGTGTTAGGAATGGCGGCCACGGAACCAGGGTAGCTGGTGCAGTCATTTACCCCATAACCGTACCTCGTACTGGAAAGGAAAAAGCTATTTGCTGGATTCAAAATGCTAGAGTCCTTGATGTTAATTGTCAACTACCTAAACAGCTATTTCCACCGAAATTGCTAGGTGATATTGTGGACTTTTATCACGGTCAAACAAAAACTAGAATTTTTAATCATTCTATTACTGGGTCTGTTCCGTGCCACACCCAATATATGAGTCCTTGGGCAGCGGCGATTGATAATTTGACCTGGAAAAATGATATATTGTTTATTGTGGCAGCAGGTAATTTACCTTTCAGTGGAAAAATAGGATATACAAGATTATCTGTCAAAGATCATCTGGCAGCAAATCGGCTATGTCCAGATTATCTTTTAGAAAATTCTTGTAGAATTGCTAACCCTGCACAAAGTTTTCAAGCCTTAACCGTTGGCTCAATTTCTCCCGATTCTTATCATGCACTACCCTATTATTCAATATCACAAAAGGATAAACCCTCAGCTTTTTCATGCTCTGGGTTAGGAATTTGGGATACAATTAAACCGGAAGTAGTTGAATATGGTGGGGACTTAATAAAAGATGAATCAATACCACCTAACATTATTTCACGTAAAGAAGTTTGTCCTGAATTAGTACGATCGACTTTGAATGGTGGGCCAGCAGTTGCTGCTGACACGGTGGGAACGTCATTTGCTACGCCAAAAGTCAGCCATATAGCAGCGTGTCTTGCTGCTGAGTTGCCGGATGAGAGTTGCCTTTTACATCGTGCGCTGATAGTACAATCAGCCAGATGGCCAGAGTGGGCAGAAGAAAAACTTGATACTGTTCGTCAAATTGGTTATGGTATTCCCAATATCGATCGCGCTTTAGGTAATTCTCCCAATCGCATCACTTTGATTACCAGAGGAAATAATCGTATCAAAGCCAGACAGGCTCATGTTTACCAAGTTAAAATGCCAGAAGGATTGCGTAGTCAGGGAAAAGAACATGAGATTTTGGTAGAAGTTACTCTATCTTACAAAGCACAACCACGTCGAACTCGTAGAAATCGCAGAAAATATCTTTCAACTTGGCTGGATTGGGATTGTAGCAAAAAGGAAGAAGATCCAGAAAAATTTCTGGCGAGAATTTTAAAAGAGTATGATACTCCAGAGAATGCAGATAAGGGACAGGAAGTTTTTCAGTGGACTATTGGCAAAAAAGCGAAAAACTATGGAAAAATTCATGGTGTTTCTAGAAGCGCGGGAACTGTTCAAAAGGATTGGACGGTTGTCAAATCATTTCAACTCAGAGAAGCATTCTGCATTGCAGTAGTTGGACATGAAGGCTGGAATAACGATCCAGATGCTGAAGCACCATATTCTCTCGTTATTAGCTTTGAAGCAATAGCATCGGAGCTTCCCATTTACGGTCCATTTGTTGAGGCTCAAGTCGAAATAGAATTAGAGCAACAGGTGGAAATTAACTCAATATGATGTAGCTAAAGTAGCTAAATGCGAGCGCACATATTTTTGTTGCATTTAACCAGTATTTGCCCTGACAATTCCGGATAGGGTAAAATTGACTACAGTCTAAATATTTTCAGCAGCGCGAGACAACCCTCAACACCTCACTCTCAACAACCACAGCAGCAGCCATGAAACTTTACCACACTCCCATTTCCCCCAACTCCCGCCGCGTGTGGATCGCCCTCTTAGAAAAAAACCTCGACTTTGAATTCGTAGAAATCCACTTGGACGGCGATCACTTGCAGCCAGACTTTATCGCAATGAATCCTTTTCACCGCATCCCTGTTTTGGTCGATGATGACTTCACTGTCGTCGAGTCTCTGGCAATTCTTGACTATTTAGAAACGAAGTATCCCGAATCGGCAATGCTGCCAAAAGAACCGAAAGATTTGGCAGTTGTGAGGATGGTAGAATTGGTCACAGTAAACGAACTTATACCAGGAGTTAACCCGCTAAGCAGTGAAAAAATGGGATGGGGAACTGCCCAAGCGCAGGAAATCGCAAAGGCTAAGGAAAAAGTCGATACTGTGTTGAAATTTTTTGAAGGTTTGTTGGACGATCGCCCTTTTTTCGGTAGCAACAATGTCACCTTGGCCGAGTGCGTTGCCGGCACCATCGTGCCCTTGCTACCTTGGGTTGGTGTGTCCCTAGAGGGCTATCCTAAAATTCAAGCTTGGTGCGATCGACTAATGTCGCGTCCCTCATGGCAGCAAACTCAATTCACCGAGGCAGATTTGGCGGCTTTCGCATCTCGAAGACAAAAATTTTTGGCACAAGCTGAAGCCTCATGAACAAATCAATTGTCAAGCGATCGCTCTTTTTGCTAGCTATTTTCGCCTGCATCCAACTTCCCATCGCAGTAATGGGGCAGCCCGCCGCCCGATCGAACTACGAAGCAATTAACGCTAGACAGTTCCTTGCCGATCGCAAAATTACCGTCTCCAACCCCAAAGATATCGCAGCAAAACTCTTTAGCAGCGACAGAGAATCTGAAGGCCGAAAAAGCGACCAAATTTCGGTTGAATATCCCACGCGAGAAACAGCCGTAATTGTCCAAACCGTCGTCGGTTTAGCTGACGATTCTGTTGCTGCAATGCGGCACCGCATCGAACTCAGACTCAAGCAAAATAAGTGGGAAATTGTCTGGATTTGCCGACAATCCAAGTGTCAACCAAATCGCGGACACCAAGATTGGGCAAGCGGCCTCTGTAGGTAGAAAGGTCGATCGGCCTTTTCCTTAAATTCATTCATCCCGCGTGCGTTGCGAGGAACCAAGCTAGGACTTGATGCAACCGACGAAAAACATAGGCCTAGAAAGATTCGCTACCGCTGCTTCCCGACAGAAATAAGTTATTCATGCGTAAGTCCAGGAAGCAGTCTGGGCTGGGCTTGGTACGCTTGCAGCGCAACAATCTTAAAACTATATTCGGTGTCGATCGCTCTTTTAGTTAAAAAGAGCGATCGAACTCAGAAGTTTACTTGCACATGATCAAATTTCCCGCCGAGATGAATCCGGCCACAGGGGCTGAAATCTCAACCCAATTGCGGTCTTCTCCATTCTTATCTCTCACTAACTGGAAATTCGGCACAAGCGTTACTTGACCGTTAGCCGGTACGCCACCTTTAACCGCAGCAGTCTTGGAAGGCTCCGTGCGGATAGCTAGACCCCTTGGCGCTACGCGAGGTTCTACTTGGCGGCACAGACTTACGGGACCCGGTGCCGGTGCCGGTGCTGGTGCTGGTGCCGGTGCTGGTGCCGGTGCTGGTGCCGGTGCTGGTGCTGGACTTGGACGCGGTGTCGGCGCTGGTGCTGGTGCTGGTGCTGGTGCTGGTGCTGGTGCTGGCGCCGGTGCTGGTGCTGGTGTCGCTGCTGGTGCCGGTGTCGGCGCTGGTGCAGGACTTGGACTTGGACTTGGACGCGGGGTCGGCGCTGGTGCTGGTGCTGGTGTCGCTGCTGGTGCCGGTGCCGGACTTGGGGAAGGAGTTTGACTAATTGTGGTGCTGGCTGTCGTGCACGAACCTAAATTAGCCTCATTGTTGGGGTATCCGGTAGCTACATACCCTTTTACAGGAGCGGTAATTTGAATCCAGAGGCGGCCGTCGGAGGCTTTAACAGAACTAGCGCTTTGGGGTACCGTTACCTGAGTGTTAATTGCTACACCGCCAACTCTAGGGGATTTGGGGTCTGGGTTCTGGCGAACGGTCAAACCTTCTTTGGGAGTGACTTTGCGGCAAATGTTGCCAGCTTGGGCTATTTGAAAGGTGGCGCTATCTTCAAATGAACTATTTTCAGCATCCTGACTGGCAGTGGATGTTGATGGGGCGGCAACACCGATCGCATTCGCTTGCAAACTTCCGGCTGCGATCGCGATCGCGCCCAGCAATGCAGCGGGTTTGTTCCAGTAACTCAAGTTTTTCATTCCGTTCAACTCCTCATCTCATCAAAACTATTATCTTTATTGCAGGTCAATATAGCAAAAAAATCGATTTGTCTTCCAGGAAAAAGCTCTACGTAACATTTTTTATGGGTATAAGTCAAGTTTTTTCTATATAATTTAATTTTTGCTGAGAGTTAAGCCAAGACAAATTAAGCTGCTACACCTATAAATTGCTCTTATGGCAGAGCGGGGGAGGGGGAGAAGACGAGAGGGGAGAGCGGGGAGAGTGGGGGAGCGGGAGAGTGGAGGAGTCAACAGTTAACAGTTAACTGTTTAAATCCGCTGCCGTTTACTAGGAATGCAAGTCATTTGTTGTCCGTCAATATCTTGTCAGGTGTTCGTTTAACCATTTAGCTGCCAGTTGTTGCAGTTGAGTAATATTTTGCTGCATTTCAGGTAAATTCTTGGCAGCTTCGAGAGCGAGATGGTGCTTGAGATGCTCCAATATTCTGAGTGGGAGACGATTGGTGCGATCGACCCCATCGTCCCAGTCGGGTGTCGCAAGCCGCATACAGTTCTTCGATCTCGCTCGCCTAACTCAACTGTCGATCGCACCTTACTTAATATTGCGGCAAACAGCGCAAATCGCTAGCATTAACCCGATAGCTGGCGTCAATTTGATAAAATCTTCCAAAACAGAAACCCATCGGCTTTAGACCTGGTTGTGTTTTTGTGGCCGGGGCCGCCGCGCGATCGGCCAATGACAGTTGCTGTAGCTGTTTCCAAACAGTTTTGTTCCTGTGGAGACATTTCCATTAAGGATTCTAGTCGTCGCAACGCCGGCTTGTAGTTCCTCTACTTCAGGTGTCCTTGGTTCTGGCTCTTAAGTAAGGAACTTGGATGGTTTCTTTGTATTTACTCGCTGACGCTTTACTGTGCCTGCTGCGGTTCGAGCGCCTGTCTGTTTAATAAAGATACAAGAGGCCAGTTTAGCCAACAAAATAGACAACCAGCACAAAACCTCCGAACAAAATCAGCCGGCTCAAATCAGAAACCAAATATTTGCACAGATTATGATTTAATGATATTGATATAGCAACCGCGAGCGAAGGTTAGGATGTTTTAAATTTCTGAAACTAATGCAGTACATTCCTTCTGAATGGGAGCAGTTAATCCTAGTATTTTTTGTGATTGTGCTCGCGGCGATGCTCTCACACAAAGAGAGTCAAAGTGAAACTGAGATGCTCCTTCTTCCTTCTCTCATCGATAGCTAAAGCTTTCTTCCTTCTGCTATATAATGACCAAAGCGTTAAATATTTTTGCAGTGACAAAAACTACTAACAAAAAAGACGGAAAATCCTCTAACTATCCCTTTGACGGTCTATCTTTAGACGATCGCAATCCCGACTTCATTCAGCTTTTGTTGCCAATCTGGGAATGGCTGTACCGCTACTATTTTCGCGTACAAAGCGACGGCTGGCACCACGTACCCGCGAGCGGAAAAATGCTCGTTGTCGGTTCTCACAACGGGGGAATCGCCGCTCCAGATATGTTTATGTTCCTCTACGAATGGTTCCGCAGGTACGGCACCGAACGCTTGGCCTACGGATTGATGCACCCGACGGTTTGGCAAGTTTCTCCTGATGTTGCTAGCATGGCGGTTCAGTGTGGTGCCCTCAAGGCGCATCCGAAAATGGCGATCGCAGCTTTGCGGAAAAATGCCCCAGTTCTCGTCTATCCGGGCGGCGCCCAAGATGTTTTTCGCCCCCACCACTTGCGCGATCGAATCTACTTTGCGGGACGCAAGGGATTTATCAAATTAGCATTGCGAGAAGAAGTGCCAATTGTACCAATTATCTCCCACGGTGCCCACGATACTTTGATAGTTTTGGCCGATTTGTACGAACAAGCAAAGCAATTGCATGAATTGGGGATGCCGTGGCTATTTGGCATCGATCCGGTAGTATTGCCGGTGTATTTGGGATTGCCTTGGGGATTGAGTATTGGGCCTTTGCCAAACCTACCTTTACCCGTGCAAATTCGGACTCGCGTGTGCGAACCGATTGTATTTGAGAGGTACGGTTCGGAGGCGGCGCGCGATCGCGATTATGTTGATGCTTGTTTCGAGCGAGTTACTGCCCAAATGCAAGAACAATTAGATTGTTTGGCTGGTAAGTGAGAATTGCACAAGTCTATATTAGTCTAGGATGCAGAAACCGATTTTTTTTCCGACAAGATAGCATGAAGCGCGATGGATATGGGTAAAAAACCCGGTTTTTTGAGTCCTGTGAATAAGTCCTGACTACAAACAATTTTTGCAATAAATCTAATAATTTATTTCACAAACCGACAATTGGGTATAAAATCGGCTTTTACCCATCTTATGACGTGAAATACCCGAAAACCGCAGTCGCAAAAGTCACGTTTTTTATCATTCAGGTTTGAGAGGACATAATATCAGGTTAAATAAACGCAGATGAATAGAACTTCATCTGCGTTTATCTTCCTTCATCGGCGGTGATAAAATAGAATTGGCAAAAATAACCTGATTCTGTATAAACTCTTTATTTTAATTCTGCCTTCTGACTTCCGGTGACTAATTGCCCGATCGCCTTAACCGCAATACTGGGAGAAAAAAGTACCGCCGGCGACTCAATCATGTGCAGAACTTCCAAAAATGATTGACAAACTTTAGCATCTCCGACCACCACTTTTAACACCAGATCTATGTAATCAATTGTCAGCCGCGTAGCAAGGTTTAGTTTTGCACCCGTACTTCCGCGATAGCGGGAATCCTGACTGATGGCAAACGTCCAAGGAATAGTGTGTAATTTTGCTAGTTTTTGTTGAAATTGTCGCGCAAAGCCTGTTAAATCGCCTTCTGGATACCGCTCTCTTTGCTTTTGCAGGCATCCATCTAGCATCTGAGCATCCAGTGCAGCAACGGTCATTCCCTGGCCGTAAACCGGGTTGAAAGCGCAAACTGCATGACCGATAATTATTAAGTTTTCAGGGTAACGAGGGAGGAGATCGTAGTGGCGCAAACGGTTTTCTGTACCTCGATAGCTATAAATAGGTGTTATTGCTTCTGCGTCTTTAATCGCATCATAAATTGTCGGGGTTGGTAGAGTGCGGGCAAATTCTAGAAAACCTGATTCGTCGGCGGGAGGATAATCGCGATCGCCCCCGCCGAGAGTCACCAGCCAGCGATTGCCTTCGATCGGAAAAATTCCACCGCCACGGGTGCGAAATGGCGGTGCTGTTGACACAAATACTGGCGCTGTGTCTGACAATTTACCGCTGCATTTATAGATGCGGGTTGCATAGCCGACAAAAGCATTGATAACCGTTTCTTGCGGAGGTTCATAGCCCAAACTTTTCAACCATTGAGGTGTTTTGGAAACTTTGCCGCCTGCATCGACTACTAAATCTGCATACAAATTTTCTGCATGGATGCTAACCGGGTTGTGGCGATCGCGAAAACGCACCGACACCCCAGTAACCTCCGCGCGCGAGGCATTCGTCAGGAGTCCCGTTACTGTGCGTCCTTGGAGGAAATGCACGTTCGTATTTTCAGCCAAGCGGCGGCGAATTTGCCAATCAACTAAATCCCGACTGAACATAATTAAATCATTTAGATCCGGGCTAAATTGTGGGGCCCAACCCGCCGGACTAAACCACCCGATCGACCTCGGATCTAAACTAGGAGCACCAGCAGCTACCAGTTCTTTTTCCAAGCCGGGAAAAAACTCTTCTAGGATGATTTTCCCCCGATTTAAAAGGATGTGAAGGTGGCAGGATTGAGGAATCCCGGGGCGAGGTGCGGGTTTTTCTGGGAAAAAATCTCGTTCAACAATACTTACTCGGTCAAAGTGTTTTGCTAATACTCTAGAAGCCAACAGTCCTGCTAAACTGCCGCCAATAATAATTGCATGACTTTCTCGCTGCACTATCGAATTCCTTGAAAGCTAATTTTCTATGGCCTTGGTAGATGAATTGTGAACAATTTGTCTGGGCTTCTGTGGCGACTCTTAATATCGCTCTACCAAAGATTTTCCTCTGCAATTATTTTAATCCGACTTACCATTACTACCATCTATCTCGGATGCGCAGCAGCGCGCTTTACTGATAACTTAGAACTAACAATTTAACAACTGCCAACTTACATAGCACAAATATCCCTAAATAGACAGCCGGCCGCAGACATATTTCTACACTTCCAACTGTAGGGGGATGCTTTAGCTCGTCAATAAGGCGATGCTTGCCATTGGGGGCATGAGTCTAAAACTATACATTAGTTAACTCGCGCCAACGATCGCGCGCACCCACCCCTTAACGAGGAATATACTATGTATCAAAATTTGCCAATAAATCCACAACTGTATAACATCGGATTCTGGCTGGCCCAAGTGCCAGTAGAGCAGACTACTACAAACACAGCAGAAGACGCAGCACTCCTCTATTCTGGGCCGCAATTTTTTATCGCCTTGATAGCTGGAGTCGTGCTCGCCTGCGCTTTCCAACTCTTGCTAACAAATTTATCAGTAGCTGCAGGCCTTTCCTACATGGGACAATCCCATGACGACGGCAACCGCTCGGATAGCGGCAGCTCCCCAGTCCGCCACATCGGCAGAAAAGTAGGCACTTGGACGCTAATCACCGTCACCGTCGCTTTATTTTTCGCTTGCTTGCTGGCAGTTAAGCTGAGCTTGATTAGCAGTCCCGGTTTAGGTGCGATCGTCGGTTTAGTCGTCTGGGCCGCCTATTTCTCAATGCTCGTTTGGGTGAGCTCCACTACCGTCGGTTCCCTGATCGGTTCCGTCGTCAACACCGCGACATCAGGCTTTCAAGCCATTGTCGGCACCGCAGCCTCAGCCATCGGCGCAAAAGCAGCTAGCAACCAAGTCGTCGCCACAGCCAAAGCAGCAGCAGCAGCAGTGGGCCACGAACTGGGTAGCGCGATCGACCCCACAAGCTTGCGCGAAAACGTCGAAGACTACATCCAAAGCCTCAAACCGCCGGAATTAGACATCAAAGGGATGCGCAGCGAATTTGAAAAATTGCTCAACGATCCCCAACTCAAAGCAATCGCTGGCGAAAATTTGCCTAATCTCGATCGGCAAACTCTCGTAGATTTAGTAAGTTCGCGATCGGACTTATCAAAACGCGACGTAAACCGCATTGTAGACCAACTCCAAGATGCTTGGAAACAAGTAGGAAAACAAGGGCAGCCATCAGACGGTATCGCCCAATTAGTAGACTATCTCAAATCGGCAAAATCGGGAGATTTGGTCTCAGATACATTGGCAAGTAGGGTAGAAAAAGTCCTCGGCAATCTGGGCGGTCAAAATTCCGGACAAAGCCCGACCATGATGTCCCAAGCAACGACAATGGCAGTCAATGCTTTAATGGGAATAGTATTGGGTCGCACGGATATTTCCGACTTAGATGTTGAAAAAGTAGTCGGTCAGCTCAAAGCAGCTAAAGACAAAGTTACTCAGCAAACTGATAAAATTACCGCTCAAGTCAAAGGCGAACCCGAAACTTACAGCCCAATTCGCGCCGACGTAGAAAACTACTTGCTCAATACTTATTCGTGGCAGATGAACCCCCAAGCGATCGAGCGCGAATTTCGTGACGTGCTCTACGATCCTACGGCCGATCCAGGAACAGTGCGCCGCGAATTAGAAAAACTAAAACAGGCGAATTTTGCGGAAATTCTGGCGAGCCGAGGGGTTTTTACCCAAGACAAAATAAAAGAAATTTCCCAAGAATTAGAAGCAATTAGACAGCGAGTTTTACAAACCGCGATCTTTGCCGAGGAGCAAGAAAAAGCTCGCGATTTGCAGTGGCGGGTGGAAACTTATTTGAAGCTGACGCCGAAAGAGGAACTCACAGCATCAGGTATCGGCAGCGCTTTTAAAAAAATCTTAGAGGATTCCGACGCTAGTTACGAACAGTTGCGCGATCGGCTTTCTCCTTACACCCGTGACAGTTTCGTGCAAATTCTCAGAGGTCGCGAAAACTTCGGATTTCAGGAAGTAGAACAGATTGTTCAAGAGTTGGAAAGGACGCGAGATGTAGTTTTAGCAGATGCTAAAGGTGTACAAGAAGCAGCGCAAGTTCGACTAGACAACCAGTGGCAAAGAGTGCAAGAATACTTGAAGTCTACGGGCAAAGAAGAACTCAATCCCGAAGGCATCAAGCGCGATTTCAAAACGCTGCTGGACAACCCGGAAGCGGGAATGTGGGCGCTGAGAGCTAGAGCTTCTAGGTTCGATCGCGAAACTTTGGTAAAATTGCTATCTCAGCGGAAAGACCTCAGCGAAGACCAAGTAAATCAGCTTCTCGACAGCGCCGAAGAAACTTGGCACAGCGCGCTGCACGCGCCGCAAAAGTTAGCCGAAAAAGCTAAGGATCAGTACGACAATACCACCACCGCACTTGCAGATTACCTGCGCAATACTGGCAAATCAGAACTCAATCCTGAAGGGATTAAGCGGGATTTGACAAAACTGCTGGAAAATCCCAAAGAAGGAGCTTTAGCTCTGCGCGGCCGCCTGTCTCAAGTCGATCGCGATACTTTGGTAAAACTGCTTTCTCAGAGACAAGATTTGAGCGAGGAACAAGTCAATCAAGTTATCGACCAAGTGCAGGAAACTCTCGGCTCGATTGTGAAAGCGCCGCGCCGTTTGGCAAAGCGGATGCAAAGCCAAGTGCAGGATTTTCAGAGTGTTTTAGAAGATTATTTGCGCAATACGGGCAAGGATGAATTAAATCCCGAAGCCATCAAGCGCGACTTGCAACTGCTGCTGCACGACCCGAAAGTCGGCGCTTACAGTTTGGGCGAGCGCTTGTCACACCTCGATCGAGCTACAGTTGTTTCTCTCCTGTCTCAGCGGCCGGATATTTCGGAAGCAGAAGCCACTCGCATTGTCGATGGAATTTTGTCGGTGCGGGATGAGTTTGCACTGCAAATTCAGAAAATACAGGAGGGTATTCAGTCGGTAATTGACGGGATTCTCGGAAAAGTTCGGGATTACCTCAATTCGCTCGATCGCCCTGAACTCAACTACGAAGGCATTACGCGGGACGTGCGGAAGTTATTTGACGACCCGCAAGCCGGATTTGACGCTTTGCGCGATCGGCTGGGTCACTTCAACCGCGATACTTTAGTAGCACTAATTAGTTCTCGGGAGGACATTTCCGAAGCAGATGCCAACCGCTTGATCGATCAAATTGAAAGAAGCCGCAACAGCGTCTTGCAAAGAGCAGAACGCTTGCAGCAAGAAACCCAGCTTCGCCTCGAAAGCATCAAATTACAAGCCGAAAAACAAGCCGAAGAAACCCGGAAAGCAGCAGAAGTTGCCTCTTGGTGGCTGTTTTTCACCGCTCTTACCTCCGCAGCCGCCTCCGCAGGCGCCGGTGCTTTAGCCGTCATCCGATAAAAAAGACTCAAGTTGCGATCGGATTGCAGATAGTGCCTGATATGAGTTTTTACTGATATCAGGCACTAATGTTAGTAAAGGATTTTATCGGGGAGTGGGAACGGGCTTATTTAAGTTCTTGGTAGTGTATAATGTTATCGGTAAATCCGCTTCTACCTGTTTTTTGAGGATGGTGCAAACTGTGAATTGATATCTTAATTAGCAGTTTTGATTTATTTAAAATTGAAAAATGAAAAGCATAATTTTGGGATTTTCGGATTTTTTATTTTTTTCGGATGTAAACGGAAAGTCTGCGGATATTAATTACCTCTGCTAGAGCAATTTTTGGGTCAGTTATGAACTTGGTTTAGGCTTCGACGCTAAATTGGCTTTTCGACCCATTCCACAACTCCTGCAAGGATTGCTAGAGAACGACAAAAATCAAAAAATCTCCTGGAATCAGAACCTTTTTGCGGGCCAAACTAGACGCGTCAGTCCGCTCTCTCCTCAATATTTTTTAGGTATAGTAATAGTTAGGCTTCTCAACCCAGCACGCCTGTTCTCCCAACCGCCCGCCGCCCTCGCTGCGTCAGTATCAAACGCGAACTTTTTTGAGTTCGATCGCTCGTTTCTTTTGAAAATGCCGATCGTCAGGTCACAACTTGTAGGTCATCAGATCATAACTGGTAGCTCATAGGTTGTGCATAATAGGGAACTAAAGCTGTGAAAATACTACACTGACTGTGGGGGGCAACATACCGGATACCTTGGAAATACCAAGGGCTTTGCCAAGTCAGCCCACAACAGTCAAAACACGCAGGCCCTGCGATCGCCAATGCCAAACAACCTAAGTCTCAAACCTCTCCTGGCTAGTTGCCTAGTAGCACCGTGAGGAGGGCGACGCCATGCAACTCCGAAAAAAGACACTATTAATCATCGGTGCAGCGCTGATCAGCCTGATTCTGGTTCTCTATGCCACTGCATCAAGTATTTTGCTGCACGATTTTCACAACCTGGAGGCACAGTACGTCCGCCAGGATGTCGCACGGGCTTTGGACGCATTAGATGACGACTTGTCGAATTTAAACACCAGCGCCCAAGATTACGCCGATTGGGACGATACTTACTCTTTCGTCGACACACGTAACGAGGATTTTGTCAAGTCAAATTTCGTCGATTCGACATTTGTTTACTTGAGACTAAACTTGTTGGTGTTGCTGGACTCCAACGGTCAGACTATCTTCAGCAAAGGTTTCGACCTGAAATCCAAAACCCAAATCCCGATTCCCGAAAGCTTAAAACAGCACTTGACGGACGCGGTGCTAGACTACTCGACAGGTTCTGGCGATCGCCCCGCCGCCAAAACAGGCGTCCTCACCCTCCCAGAAGCCACGCTGCTGATTTCTTCAAAGCCGATCTTCAACAGCAACGCCCAAGGGCCACCGCGCGGGACGCTGATCCTGGGACGCTACCTCGACAGCAGCGAAATCGGTTTACTTTCAGAACTGACTCACTTGTCAGTGGATTTTAGATTGCCGAGTTTAGATTTTAAAGTGGGAGCCACGAACTACTCGGGACACGGCGCCAAGGCGATGGCTCGATCTAGGCAAGAGTTGGAAAATCTCAAACTAAAAATTTCCCACCTCAAATCGGTAGAAATTTTAGTCGAGCCGCTCAGCGACAGCTTAGTCGCAGGATACGCCCTGATTCGCGACATCCACGGCAACCTAGCGCTGCTGCTGCGAGTAGAGGCAGAGCGCATCATCTACCGCCAAGGTCAGGCTACCTTGGAGCTGTTTACCTTATCAATACTGGCAGTAGGTTTAATATTTAGCGCGATCGCTCTGCTGTTGCTAGAAAAATTAGTGTTGGCGAGATTGGCTTCCTTGAGTACCAGCGTCAGCAACATCGCAGCCAACGGCGACCCAGACTTGCGCGTTGAAATGGGCGGAGGAGATGAACTCGCAAGCTTAGCCGACACCATCAACCGAATGCTAGAAGCATTAACCAATTCTCAAGTCGAACGCTTAGAAATCGAAGGCCGCTATCGGTTGATGGCAGAGAACTCAACCGATATGATCACCAGACACGACCCCAAAGGCGTGTTTGTTTACGTCTCGCCCGCCAGCCGCGCTTTGCTGGGATACGAGCCTTCCGAACTCATCGGCCGTGTCCCCAACGATTATTTCCACCCCGACGATTTAGAAATCATCGCCAAAGCTCACTGGAAAGTGCTGGCGCTCCCTGTTACTTACACCGTCAGCTACCGCATCCGCCGCCAAGACGGCAAATACATTTGGTTTGAAACCACCGGCCGCACGATCAGCGATCCCCAAACCGGCGAAGTGCAAGAAATTATCGGCATTTCCCGCGACATCACCGTGCGCAAGCAAACAGAACAAGAACTGCGAGAAAGCGAAGCTGCAATTAAAGCTTTGTACCAAGTGACTTCGGCTCCCCGTACAGACCCCCTCAACCACCTCTCTACCTTTGATTTGCGCCTCCAAGAACTGCTGGCAATGGGATGCCGGCAGTTAGGTCTGTCCGTGGGAATTTTGTCCTCCATTCAAGGCGACAACTATCAAATAATGGCTGTTGAGTGTCCGGACGGGTCGATAGTCAAAGAACAAATCTATGATTTGGAAAAAACTTTCTGCGTGGCTACGGCAATGGCAAAAGAACCGATTTACTTTGAGTCGGTGAGATTTTCGGGTTTGTCCTTCAACACGGAGGCTCCAGCCTTCAACATCGAAGCTTACATGGGCATTCCCGTCACGGTGGCAGGTGAAGTTTACGGCACTCTGTGCTTCTTTTCTCCAACTCCTGTGACAGAACCGTTCCGAGTTGTAGACAGAGAGTTGATGAAACTGATGGCTCAGTGGGTGGGAAGCGAACTCGAACGCCAGCAAACAGACGTAGATTTGGCAAAAGCTCGCGATCAAGCACTGGCGGCTACTAGAGCCAAAAGCGAATTTTTAGCCACCATGAGCCACGAAATTCGCACTCCGATGAATGGAGTCATCGGCATGACCGGTTTGCTGTTGGATACCCGCTTAACTCGCGAACAGCGCGATTTTGTAGAAACTATCCGCAGCAGCGGCGATGCCTTGCTGACGCTAATCAACGATATTCTAGATTTCTCAAAAATTGAGTCGGGCAAATTGGACTTGGAGGAACATCCATTTGACATCCGCACTTGCATTGAGGAATCTCTAGACTTGGTAGCTGCCAAGGCGGCACAAAAAAAACTGGAAGTGGGTTACTTGATCGATCGTGCAGTACCAGCAACGGCGATCGGCGACAGCACCCGCTTGAGGCAAATTTTAATCAACTTGCTCAGCAATGCTGTTAAATTTACCCAAGCTGGAGAAGTGGTGGTTTCGGTGACTGCAAAAAAGATTTCAGTGCCGGCAGCCAACGTTAAAGAACCGCCAGCAATTAATGGCGAACCGCTAACAATTAACCAAGCATACGAAATACAATTTGCGGTCAAAGATACAGGTATCGGCATTCCGATCGATCGCATGGATCGGCTATTTAAATCTTTCAGCCAGGTTGATTCTTCAACGAGCCGCCAGTACGGCGGTACTGGATTGGGTTTGGCAATTAGCAAGCGTTTGGCCGAAATGATGGGCGGCAGGATGTGGGTGGAAAGTATGGGTAGTCTGGCGGGCAATCCTCCCGCAGATTTTAGATCGGCAGTTTTTGATTTGGGATGGGGAGAATCTTGCGAAATTGCCGAAAAATATTGCTATAGCAAATCGGTACTCAGCAATAAGCCGATCGGCCAAAATACCACATCCGTTGGCTCTACTTTTTATTTCAGCACGATCGTTTCTGGCTGCAACAGTTCCTTGCCAGTTAACTTGAGCAATTCTCAACCTGAATTAGCTGGCAAGCGAGTGTTAATTGTCGATGACAATGCTACCAACCGCAGAATTTTGACTCTCCAAGCTCAGTCTTGGGGAATGGTGGCTAGGGCTTCATCTTCTGCTCGTTTGGCTTTAGATTGGCTGGCTGCTAAAGAGGAGTTTGACTTGGCAGTTTTGGATATGCAATTGCCGGAAATGGACGGGTTGACTTTAGCAGCGCAAATTCGCCGGTATCCTGATTGCGAAAAGTTGCCGTTAGTCATGCTAACTTCGATCGGCAGGCAAGAAATTAACACCCCTGCTATTGAGGTAGATTTTGCTGCTTTTTTGAATAAACCAATCAAACAATCTCAGCTTTACAATGTTTTAATCAATATTTTTGGAGAACAGACACCTGAATTTAGAGGGCAGCGCGCCAGCGGGCCTTTCTTGCAAAGCATACCCGTGCTGGCAGAGAACTTACCCCTGCGGATTCTGTTGGCTGACGATCATTTGGTGAATCAGAAGGTGGCTTTGCAAATTTTGCAGCGGATGGGGTATCGCGCGGATGTGGCGGGAAACGGTATCGAAGTGCTCGAAGCTTTGTGCCGCCAGCCTTACGATGTGGTGTTGATGGACGTGCAAATGCCGGAAATGGACGGACTGGAAACTACCCGCCGCATCCGCGAGCAATTTTCAGCAGATTTAACTTTAGAAAATGACACGGGAGAATCAGAAGTTTCCGCAACTGATGAGCAATCTAATAATCGAAAATCCAGAATCCAAAATCCCAAATTGACTGACGAGGAATCTAACAATCGAAAATCGAAAATCGAAAATCGAAAATCGACTGACGAGGAATCTAACAATCGAAAATCGAAAATCGAAAATCGAAAATCGACGAGGCCTTGGATTGTGGCGATGACGGCAAATGCGATGCAGGGCGATCGCGAAGAGTGTATGGCTGCGGGGATGGACGACTATTTGAGCAAGCCGATCGCAATCGATCAGTTGGTGCGAGCTTTGATTGCGTGTAAATCTCAATCAAACTCCGCATTCGATCGCCCGCAGCCGATCGTTTGTTTGGATGCTCCGGCGGAACAGATCGAAGGAACGAGTGAATTACAAGTGCGATCGAATGTGGCTTTTGCGGGAAATCCACAACTGACAATTCCCAATTCGCCGGCAGTCGTCAATGGTGGTGCATCAAATCTCGATCGGGGTTTGTCAGAAAGCCAGAATTCCCTGAGTCCCAAAATTATAGAGGGACTGCGAGAAGTCGAAGCTTTGGACGAGGCGATCGAGATTTACCTCGAAACAGCTCCCGAACTGCTGCGAGGCATCTCTATGGCCCTGGGCAACGCCGATCCGCTGGCTTTGCGGCGATCGGCTCACTCTTTAAAGTCGATCAGCGGTACTCTCGGTGCTTTTCGCTTGTTTGAACTGTGCGAGGAACTCGAAATCATGGGCCGCATCGGGACAAACGTGAACCAGCCTTTACCCGATCCGGCCTGCGCGCTTTTAGAACAGGTTGAGGCCGAGTATCAAAGAGTCGAAACGGCGTTGAAAATAGAAAGGCAGTCTGTTGATTGTTAGCGGTTATATTGTGTCCAATTGAGCGATCGTAAATTCGATGCCGCTCCGGGTAAGGCTGGCAATCTGAACCAACAGCAGACAATCGAAAGTGATCTCACCCGTCCCAAGGAGGTGACTGTTAACTATTAACTTATTTTCTAGTGACCAAAACCCAATCGTCCGCTGTTTTGACAATCTCAGCATTCTGCAAACCTAAATGTTTTAAAACTGGTTTTTCTAACAGCAAATAAGGTTGAGGATGAGATTGCCATTTCTGTTTGAGCGTCGGCGCGTCGGCGACAATAACTTGGCGTTGACTGTAAAAATTCAGCGATGGACGGCCCAAGCGGTGAGAAGTAAACACCTGTTGACCGGCCGGAGTTCCTGTGCGGACAATTTCGGCGATCGGCTTAACCGGATAATCCTCCGCCAGTTCCCAAACCCAGTTATCTGAAGCGACCAATACCAACAGCGTCAGGTAAGTTCCCCAAATTAAAACTAATATAAACTGCCGATCTTTGCGGTGCAGCAACACTGCCGCCATTGTCATTGTCAAAGCTACAAATATCAGCATTAACTGCAAATCTCGCTCGCTCGGCACAATGTATTTCCCTATTTGCACTAAGCCACTGAAGTAAATGCAGCCGACAAAACCAACTATAGCCAGCACTGCGAAAATCGCGGGATGAGGCAACAAAGAAATAGCATCAAAATGTTCTTCTGCTTCCTCTTTGACTGGCTCTGGCGGCAGCCACAGTTGCTCCCAAACTTCAGCGAGATAACTGCCAACGGCAAGAGCAAAAGCTGGATAAACTGGCAAAACATACCAAGGCAATTTAGTATTCATCACAGAAATAGCCAGCAGATATACTCCAGTCCACACCAATACTAATTTTGGCCCGGGAAAACTGCGATTTTCCCAACTCAAACGCAGCCCTTGCAGCCAAAATAACTGCCAGGGCCAAGCTAATTTTAAAATTTCTAAAAGATAATACCAGGGCGGGCCTTTGTGACTGCTTACAGGTTCCGAAATGCGCCGGAAAGATTCGTTAACTAAATTAGTGTTGATGAAATATTGGCCGTAGTGCAGCCATTGGGCAAAATACCAAGCAGCTACTGGGAAAGTTCCGATCGCCAATCCGCCCCAAAGATACCCAGAAGTGAGGAGTCGCGGGGTATCCCAAACCAAAAAAATACAGCCAACAGCAGCCAACAGCAGCCCCAACATGACGCCCTTAGTCAGGCAAATGAGTCCCAACCCAATCCCCGCCCCCAAAGCGTAGCGCAAGTCGCGGCGCGATCGTAGCAAACACCACAAAGCAGCGAGCAAAAAACACAAAACTGCCCCATCCAACATCGCCAAACGTCCGTGCCGCACCACCGGTAACAGCGTCAGATAAACGAGGGCAGAAAAAATGGCGATCGACCGTCTGGGAAACAACTCCCTGCCAATGGCGTAAAGCAGGGGCACTGAAGCGGCCGTCAGCATCGCCGGTACTAACCTCGCCGTGAATTCGCTGACACCGCCTGCTGCAAAACACAGCCCGATCAGCCAGTGTACCAGCGGCGGTTTGTTGAAATAAGGCATAGAGTCGATCGTCGGATACAGCCAATTTAAGTTGCCCCGCCAAATTTCGCGGCTTACCTGCGCTGCAATGCCTTCATCCCAATCCCGCAACGCCACTCCGCCCAGATTCACCCCGAAAATCAGCACCGCAGCCAACAGAAAAGCCAGCATCCACACTTTGTCTGTAAAGCTGTCATTCCAGCGATTTTTCGGTTTGCGGCCTAGGAATGGAAAGATTTCTGACATAAGTTAAGAGAGTTTTGAGCGTCCCAAACTGAAGGTAAACTTAGACAGCAGCTATTTGCGACTAGGAAAATACCATGAATTTGCCTGTAATTATAGATATTATCATTGGCTTAGTCTTTATCTACCTGACTTTAAGCTTGCTAGCTTCGGAAATTCAGGAACTGATTGCTACTGTTTTGCAGTGGCGGGCGGAACATTTAAAGAAATCGATCGAAGTGCTGATTTCTGGCGGCAACGAAGGTGCGAAAGATCCCCTGCAATTTAAGCGAGTCGGACAGTTGGCACATTCGATTTACGCCAATCCGATTATCAAAGATTTGAATCAGGGAGCCAAGGGGCTTTTGTCAGAGGGATTCCGCTCAGTTACGCACCGCATGGGGGATTTGTACCACGCAGTTACGGGTACTAAAAATGTTTTCGGCAATAAATCCAGTGGGCCTTCTTATATTCCAGCAGAGTGTTTTTCTGCTAGCCTTTTGGATACTTTAAAGGTTTCTAGTTTGATCGGCTCTATCTCTAAAACCCGATTGGAAAGATTTAAAAATTTACAGTTGGCACAAATTAAACTGATTGGAGCAAATTTGAACTTGCCGGATTCTACTAAACCGATTATCGATCAAGAATTTGGGTGGCTGACGGCGGAGTTTAATCGAGTTGTTGAAGATTATCACAATAATTTAGGAAGTTTGAACAACAGCTTAGATCGGATGTCGGAAAAGCTAGGATTTTATATTAAGGATTCTCAGGTTTATCTACCAGAAACCGAGCTGGGAGGGAGAGAATTTCAGAGGCAGATGGCAATTGTGAAGGCTCGTTTTGACAGCCCAATTGAGCGGGTGGCACTGCTAGGGCAACTGCAACCGAGTTTCAGCAATCTGTTAAATACTGTTAAAAAAAGTCAAGATACGGTAGCAGAAATTATGGAGATAAAAGAGGAGAGTCCGATTTATCAACAAATTCAAGAAACCTTGGACAGTATGCCAGAATCTTTGAAACGCAGCCTTTATATTTTAGCGCAGCGGGCTGAAAAAGGCGGCGGAGATACTCAAGAGCAGTTGCAGCGGTTTCAGAAAGAAATTGAAATTTGGTTTGACCAATCGATGGAGCGCGCTTCTGGCGTTTACAAGCGGAATGCCAGAGGGGTGGCGATTTTGCTCGGAACTGCGATCGCTGTCGCTGCTAATGCTGATAGCATTCATATTATTAATCGGTTGTCGAAGGATTCGATGTTGCGATCGACTGTTAATTTGTACGCTCAGCAGTTGGTGACAAACAATGCTAAGACTAAATCAAATAATTTAACCAGTCTGACAAAAGTTCAACAGGATGTCGATCGAGCTTTGGATCAGGTAGCTCTGCCTTTTGGATGGAGCGAACAGAACAGCTTAGAACGAGATAAGCAAGGGAATTTATTGTGGCTGGCTTTGATTGCAAAATTGTTTGGTTGGATATTGAGCGGTGTAGCTATTTCTATGGGGGCTGCCTTTTGGTTTGAGGCGCTCAACAAGATTATTAATATTCGCAATGCAGGGAAAAAACCGCCATCTTCCACAGAATCTTGAGCGGTGCAGTTGCGAGGTCGATCGACTAACTGCCATACCCTTTTAGATTTTAGATGAAAGAATGGAAATGACTGAAGACTATTGAGGTTTGAAGCACGGGCTTACAGTTGGATGCTTTTTTGAAAGTGGTATCACCGATAGGATATAGGATCGATATGTAATTGCTGGCTTGCCGGAAGTAAGGGAAAACACGCAGAATATAAATTCCGTGCGATCGCGGATGGCAGTGCCGCAGAAATAGGGCAAACTGATAGATAGGTAAAATAAGAATGGGCGAAATAAACAAGGTCGCTGGCAGTTTCAGAAGCTCTGACTCCAAGGCTGTATCTACCGCTAAACACACTTTTGGAGGACGGAATATGTTGACTTCTTTAACGGAAACGACTCGCGCCTCGGAATACGCAAATCCCCCATCCAAAAGCTTTGTAGTCAAGGACTCCAGCATCAATGAAGGTGGATATTTTGTTTCCAGAATTTGGGCTGGGGAATCGGACTGCATCGAGAAAACTACCTCGGCACTTCAAAAATATGCCTCTATCCCTAGAGAGATTGACAAAGTTCGCACAACTTCTGACGGCAGCTCGAACCAACTGCAATTAGGCTTTGTTATCCTCAGTTCAGATTACCTCGAACGATACAAAAGTCAATTGCCAAAATCGCATAGTTCTCTGAGTAAAAACAGGGGACTTGGTTCGTGTTATGCCGATCGAGATCGCGACACACTCGGCAACGGTATCAGGCGCGATCGACTATTTGGTAATAAGTAAAGTGATGCAATTGAGGGGAACTGGTCTGAATGCAATTGTAATTAGGGGACACAGGCGCGATCGAAATCAACGATTTGATCTGACTCAACCTGCAATCAATCATATGAACTCCCAATGAATAATTCTAATCACATTTGTAGTGAGGATGGCAGTCATCAAACTGTCCGCGCCAGCGCACAAACAACTTGATTGCCAGCGATTAATTGCCACTTAATATCAGACAGTTTAGACTGTTAGTAAAAAATGCGACCAAACCCACTTCTAATCAGTATTTTGGTGTATCAAAAATCTAGCAGCTTCCAAGCATATATAGTTCTTCAAAATGTACATAATTAAGTTTTCATTCGCAGGAAATACAGGTATGAGTACCTTACTACCGTGTGCCTATACCTAAAATTTCACACTCAAATGAAAACTACTAAATATAATTTAAAGGGATTATTGAAGGAGAAATTACCTACACAATTTCGTAATGCCTGAAAGAATGGCTACCGTTAGCCAAATCAGGCTGAAAAGCTCGGAATGGTAGAAAGTGGATTTATTTAAATTTTCCCGATAAGTTTGAGTATCTATTCTCCAGCGTTAGCGACCAAAAATCCCAGTCAGTACCAGCGCCAAGAGGTAAATTAGGATAAAAAATATTTAATAAATTAAATTTAAATATTGCACTTTATCCAAATTTGGTGTTAAGATATAATCAAATAAGCCTGATGAGATTTCTCCGGGGTGTATCTACTAATAATGCCCTTAATGGAGTCTCCAATATGAGTTCTACATTCGCTCAAGTTAACTCACAATCTTCTTTTGAAAAACTGCCACCGCGCTCCTTAGTCTTCATTGACTCCGGCGTGGAAGATTACGAGTCAATTGCAGCGGGAGTGCTGCCTGGACAACAGGTAGTAATACTCGATAGCACCAAAAACGGCATCGAACAAATCAGCTCTGAAATTGAAAAATACGCCTCTACTAACGGGGCTATTGACTCGGTTCACATTATTTCTCACGGCAATTCTGGCAGCCTACAACTTGGCAATACTGCTCTGGGTTCAGATAACATAGAGCAATACAAAAGCCAGTTGGACTCGTGGCAAACTGCACTAGCCCCAGAAGCAGACATCATGCTGTACGGGTGCGATGTAGCCGCCGGTGAGGGTGCTAATTTCGTCGATCGCTTCAGTCAATTAACCGGGGCTGACGTTGCCGCTTCCACCAACATAACCGGCAGCGACGGCGACTGGAATTTAGAATTTGCTTCTGGCAAAATTGAATCTCCCTTAGCCTTGCAAGCCGAGGCTATGGCAAGTTACCAAGGTGATTTAGCTACGATCGTGGTAGCCAACAATAGTGATAGCGGACCGGGTTCATTAAGGGCTGCGATCGCCACCGCTGTTGCAGGGGATACAATTACCTTCGCTCCAGGTTTAGCCAGCCAAACTATTACCCTCACCAGCGGTCAACTCGATATTCCCGTTGGCAAAAACATCACCATTGACGGCGCCGCGGCAGCGGGTTTAACTATCAGCGGCAACAACGCATCCCGCGCCTTTTTTGTCAATGCCAACGTTGCGACTGCTACCAATTTTGCAGTCAAAAACCTCATTATTACTAACGGCAAAACGGCTGATAACGGAGGTGCGATCGGTACAACTGACGAAGTAACGATGACCGTAGAAAACGTTCAGTTTACCAACAACGTTGCTGATAAAGGTGGCGGTGCAATCTTCAGCGGCTGGAACAACACCCTGACCGTTACCAACAGTAAATTCACCGGAAATAAAGCCACAGCAACCAACGATGAACGTGGCGCTGGCGGTATTGCTTTTGCAAGTAATAAAAACCTCACCGTTGTTAACAGCGACTTCACCAACAACTTAGGAATTAACGGCGGCGCAATTAATAGCCTCAACGGCAAGTTAACAGTTGAAAACTCGCGATTCATCGGCAACGACACCACCGCAGGCCAGTTCGCCCCAAACGATCCCAACGGCAATTCTTTTTTAAGGGGTTTCGGCGGCGCAATTTACACAGACAGAGCCAGTTCTACTGACGAGCCTTCCGGCACAATTAAAATTACCAAAAGCCTATTTCAAGACAACAAAGGGCGAGGCGAAGGCGGAGCAGCTTATCTGTTCACCGGTAGCCAGGACAATGTAATTTTGGAAAACAGCACCTTCCAAAATAACGAAGTTATGGCGCTCACAGGCAGCCCCAATGGTGGAAATCCTGGAAATGGTGGTGCGGTAACGATTTTGAGCGACAGCACCAACCAGGGATTGACCATTGCCAACACCACCTTTGCTGGCAACAAAGCCAATAATCAAGGTGGCGGCCTGTGGATGCGAAATGCCCCTACTACGATTACTAACAGTACGTTTTCTGGCAACTCAGTTCCTACTACTGTGGCTGATGGCTACGACAAACTCGGCGGTGCAATGACTCTTGGTGCACCCACAACTATTGTTAACACGACAATCGCCGATAATTACGCCGGCTGGGTTGGTGGAGGTATCTTCGCCGATGCCAATAATGTCACCCTCAAAAACACGATTTTTTCCAACAATACAGCGGGCAACGGAGGAAACCCTTGGGGCATTCAGCAACACACCACGGCCCAATATAGCGATCAAGGAGGGAATTTTCAGTGGCCGGTGATTAACACCGATACCAAGGTAACGACAAGTGTGACGATCGCAGACCCCTTACTCGGCCCTTTGCAAAACATCAACGGCGCTTTAGTCAGGCCGCTGCTGACAGGAAGTCCGGCAATTGATAAAGGGATTGCCACCGGCGCACCGGCTACGGATCAGCGCGGCGTGACTCGCCCTCAAGATGGCGACACCATTCCAGGTGCGATCGTCGACAGCGGATCTTTTGAATTGGGAGGTAGTGTCGTCCCGGTGCCAACTCCGACGCCTGCGCCGACACCAACTCCGACACCGACTCCGGCGCCAACTCCGACGCCCGCGCCCACTCCTACTCCGACACCGACTCCGGCGCCGACTCCGACGCCTGCGCCCACTCCTACTCCGACACCGACTCCGGCGCCGACTCCGACGCCTGCGCCGACACCAACTCCGACACCACCGACGCCGACTCCGACGCCTGCGCCGACACCAACTCCGACACCACCGACGCCGACTCCGACGCCTGCGCCAACTCCTACTCCGACACCACCGACGCCAACTCCGACGCCGGCCCCAACTCCTATTCCGACTGAGACTCCGACACCGACGCCCGCGCCGACACCGACTCCGGCGCCCACTCCTACTCCGACACCGACTCCGGCGCCAACTCCGACGCCCGCGCCCACTCCTACTCCGACACCGACTCCGGCGCCAACTCCGACGCCCGCGCCCACTCCTACTCCGACACCACCGGCGCCAACTCCGACGCCCGCGCCCACTCCTACTCCGGCCTCGGATGCTGGTCTGCTGGATGACCTCAACGCCCCGCAACTCGACGTTGCTGCCATCACCGCGAACCCCGTCCAACAAACTCTCAACGGCGGTGAAGGTTCCGATTTCATCATGGGCGGCGGCATCAACGAGTCAATTAACGGGCTTGCTGGTAACGACACTCTTTACGGCATGGGCGGCAATGACAACATTGACGGCGGTGCAGATAACGACTCGCTTTTCGGCAATGAAGGCAGCGATTTCATCTCTGGTGGCGCTGGCAACGATACCATCTACGGCGGCAAAGATAATGACACTGTTGTTGGCGGTGATGGCAGCGATTTTTTAAGGGGAGATCTCGGCAAAGATACTGTTGCCGGCGGCCTTGGCAGCGACACCATCTTTGGTGGCAAAGATGACGATATCTTGCTGGGCGAAGATGGCGACGACTACATTTTAGGCAACTTAGGAAATGACACCATTAATTCTGGAAACGGCAACGATATTGCGTTTGGCAATGAAGGTGCAGACCTAATTTTCGGTCAACTGGGAAATGACACGCTTTACGGCGGCAAAGAAAACGACAGTCTCGATGGCGGTGAGGGCAACGACTTGCTGTTAGGCGGCAATGAAAACGATGTGCTCTGCGGCGACATTGGTAACGATACTATGTACGGTGGCAAAGGCAATGATATTTTCAGCGGCGGTGCTGGTAGCGATTTCCTTTCCGGCGATGTTGGGGATGATACTTTGACTGGCGGTTCAGGAAATGATGTATTTTTCCTAAATCAAAGTTTGGGTAGCGACATCATTACCGATTTCCACAAGGGTGAGGATTTAATTGGGTTGAATCCTGGTTTGAGTTTCAATCAACTCACCATCACTTCTAGCAACAATCAGACTTTGATTAGCGTGACGGACACCAATCAATTGTTAGCGAAGCTTAACGGTGTTACGCCCGGTATTCTCACGGCTAGCGATTTCACTCAGGTAACAATCTAACTGCCTGTGGTAGGGTGCGCCATAAGCACCTTACTACCAGCGCAACTTCGGGTAGGTGCGCTATAAGCACCACCCGAATAAAGCAAGCTTTCTCAATAACTAAATTTCGGATTGTTTTGATTTTTTTGCGATGAGCAAACAAGCTAAATAGACCAAGCTTTGATGCGGCTTTCCTGGTTTTCAGTAAGCCGAATGTATGAGGTACTAGCTAGAGCAATTCTCAGGAATTCGGAACCGCAGATATGTTTTCTGAATTTACCAGGACTAAGGCTCCAAAATGGTATGATGCGCTACTTATATCGGTAAGGTGCGCATTCCAAACCTGCGATATAGAGGTTCTACGTCCAGGGATATTTACTTTACATCCTCTGCAGTTAATGGCTAGAAAACTCGCAATCCTTACACAGCAAAACCTACAGCAGATTGCAGCTTTATGAAGTACACCCGCCTATCGATCGATTCCCCTAGGGACACGGCACTGCCGTGTCCCTAGTGCTTCATCAACCTGGGATACGCTGTAATTATGGATACAAGTCTCGGATTTAAGGCAGGGAGAAAAAGAAAATTTTTCCTTATAATTTCATCTCCCAGATTTATAATTGAGGTTTTAATTCGGCTTTCAGCCTTCAGCCTTCTGTATCTCTAGCCTTCTGCTTTCAAGGTGAATCTACCAGCAAATAGCAAACATTCTCATAGGGTATGCGAAATGAACTCAACTTTTGCCAGTATTGATTCACAATCTGCGATCCGCAATTCTAGTTCTAAATCTATTGTCTTCATTGATTCCGACTTAGATGACTATCAAACTCTTGCGGGTAGCGTGCTTCCAGGCGCAGAGATCATCATTTTAGATAAAAATGGCAACGGAGTCGAGCAAATTACTGCGAAACTGCAAACAATTTCTGCTGCGGGAGGAACTGTAGACCAAGTTCACATTTTTTCTCACGGCAATTCTGGCAGCTTGCAGCTAGGTTCTACAACGTTGAATTCGGATAATTTACCGCAATATGAAAGCCAGTTGCAAGAGTGGCGAAATGCCCTGAGCGACCAAGCAGATATTGTACTTTACGGTTGCGATGTTGCTGCGGGATCGGGAAGCGATTTTGTCGATCGCCTGGGCGAGTTAACCGGGGCTGATATTGCAGCATCTAGCGATCGCACTGGCCGCGGCGGTAACTGGAATTTGGAGTTTGCCAAGGGTGATATTGAAGCACCGCTAGCCTTGACTCCAGAGGCAATGGCTGATTACCGAGGAACTTTAAAGACTATTACCGTTACTAACACTAACGATAGCGGGCCGGGTTCATTGAGAGATGCGATCGCCTCTGCAGCGGCCGGCGATACCATTCAATTTGCCTCCACTCTTGCCAGCCAAACAATTACTCTCACTTCCGGTCAACTTGTCATCAACAAAAACTTGACAATTGATGCAGTTGGTGCAGCAAATTTAACCATCAGCGGCAACAATGCTTCGCGGGTGATCCTTACCGAAGGTTCAACCAATGTTACTCTAAAAAACCTGATTGTTGCCAACGGCAAAGTTTCTGGTACTGACCCCAACAATCAGACAACTAGCGCCGGTGGTGGCATTCAAACAGGAGGTAGCAGCACTTTAACTTTAGAAAATTGCCAAGTCAATAATAATGTTGCCGGTTTTGGTGGCGGCATTTACACGGGTTTCCGCAGCACGACGACTGTAATTAACAGCAAGTTTAGCGGCAATGACGGTTCGCTAGCAGATAATACCGAACGCGGTGGCGGTGCGATCGCCACTAAAAGTGGCGGTGTTCTGACTATCAGAGATAGCGAATTTACCAACAACAAAGGCAGCTACGGCGGAGCTGTTAATAACCTGTTGGGCAGCATGACGATCGAAAACTCTAAATTCACTGGCAACAGCACAGATAAAGGCGTTGGCGGGGCAGTTTACGTCGATGGCGCTAATGCTTCGGGTCCCAATGCAACCCCTGGCCCTGTTGCCGGAACTATTGCTATCCGCAACAGCGTTTTTGATGGCAATATCGGAGCGAGAGAAGGAGGAGCGGGGTTTTTATTTGGCTATCTTCAAGATAAGATAGTTTTGGAAAATAGCACTTTTGTTAACAATAAAGCTGTTAAGGATCTAGCAGGAGTTGGAGGTTCGGGAGGCGCCATCCGTCACGGAAATGTGGATCTAACGGTAACAAACTCCACTTTTGCTAATAACCAAGCTGAAGATAATGGGGGCGGTTTGTGGTCAGGAGGAGATGGAAATATCAGCATTGTCAACAGTACATTTTCCGGCAACAGCGCTGCTAAGCAGGGCGGAGCAATGCTTGTCGCTAACAGAGATTCCTTTTCTACTAACATCGTCAATTCGACTTTTGCTAAGAATACCGCTGAATTTTCCGGAGGTATTGCTACTTTTAACGATCCTGTGAAATCGCCAATTACTGTCAAGAATTCGATTTTTGATAGGAATACGGCAAGTAACTCTTTTAAAACTAGGCAGCACACTGGACGGGAGCTAATCGATGGGGGAAACAATCTTCAATTTCCCGCTAAACTGACGGTGGGAGATCCTAATGATAGTAATGTTACGGCAAATGTGAGGATCGCAGACCCTTTACTCGGCCCTTTGGAAAATATTAACGGCGTTTTTGTGCTGCCGCTGCTAGTAGGAAGTCCGGCAATTGATACGGGTACTGGTGCGGGCGCGCCGGCGGCAGATCAGCGCGGTGTGAGCCGCCCTCAAGATGGCGATAATAACGGAAGTGCGATCGTTGATATCGGCGCTTTTGAATTCACCACTACAGTCACGCCGACTCCGACTCCGACGCCCACACCCGCGCCGACTCCCACTCCGACTGAGACTCCAACTCCAACGCCCACACCTGCACCGACTCCAACGCCCACACCCGCACCGACTCCAACGCCCACACCCGCACCGACTCCAACGCCCACACCCGCACCGACTCCGACGCCCACACCCGCACCGACTCCGACGCCCACCCCCGCGCCGACTCCAACTCCGACACCGGAAACAGATGATTGCCTGCTGGATGACCTCAACGCCCCGCAACTCGACTCTGCCACCATTACTCCCAACCCCGTCCAACAAACTCTCAACGGGGGTAACGATGCCGATTTCATCATGAGCAGCGGCGTCAACGAGTCGATTAACGGACTTGCCGGCAACGATACTCTCTACGGTATGGGTGGCAATGACAACATCCAAGGCGGTGCAGATAACGACTCGCTCTTCGGCAATGAAGGCAGCGATTTCATCCAAGGCGACGCTGGTAACGATACCATCTACGCGGGCAAAGATAATGACACTGTTGTTGGCGGAGATGGCGAGGACTTTTTGAGGGGAGATATCGCCAATGATACTGTTGCCGGCGGCGGTGGGAACGACACCATTTTTGGCGGTAAAGATGACGATATCTTGCTCGGTGAAGATGGCGACGACTACATTTTAGGCAACTTAGGAAATGACACAATTAATGCTGGAGACGGCAACGATATTGCGTTTGGCAATGAAGGTGCAGACCTGATTTTTGGCTTATTGGGACATGACACGCTTTACGGTGGCAAAGAAAACGACAGTCTCGATGGCGGTGAGGGCAACGACTTACTCTTCGGCGGCAATGAAAACGATGTGCTCTGTGGCGACATCGGTAACGATACCCTGTATGGAGGCAAAGGTAATGATATTCTCAGTGGCGGTGCTGGTAGCGATTTCCTTTCCGGGGATGTTGGGGACGATACATTGACGGGAGGTTCGGGAAATGATGTGTTTTTCCTCAGTCAAAGTTTGGGTAGTGACACCATTAATGATTTCCGCAAGGGAGAGGATTTAATTGGGTTAAATTCTGGTTTTAGTTTCAATCAACTCAGCATTACTTCGAGCAACAATCAGACTTTGATTACTGTGACGGACACCAATCAATTGTTGGCGAAGCTTAACGGTATTACGCCCGGTATTCTCACCGCTAGCGATTTCATTAGTCTGTAGTTATTATACCAAATCCAGGTTGGCTACTCCCTTTATCCGTCGCCGATTGAAACCTCTACTACAGACACTCACGTCCGAGCAGAAGGGGACTAAGAGATAAAGGGAGTATTTAAGCCTGATTTAGTATTATAGCCGAACCCAATACAAAGTATTGAATTTAGAAAAATATTCTCTAATATTCTGACAATCTCGACCACACATATTAATCAATTTTTACTAATAAAGCGGACTAGAGATTATTCCGTGTCAATGCGCGAACACAACAAGCGATCGCCCTTTTCCACTATTGCATTCGTCCGCAAATAATCGCGCACGCGATCGCAACCATAACCCAACAAATTCAGATTCAACACTCGCTCCACATTCCACAGAATCAGCGTGTTATCCTCACTGACCGAAGCCACAAACTTTCCGTCAGAACTGTAGGCCAATCCCCTAATCGCCGCCGTGTGACCTCTAAGCGTTGTTAGTTGCGTACCGTCCAGTTTCCACAACTTCACCGTGTTGTCTACACTGCCAGAAGCAATAATTTGACCGTCAGGACTAAACGCCACTCCCCACACCGCTGCTGCGTGACCTACAAGCGTTCTCAATAACTTACCGTCCACAGTCCAAAGCTTAACGGTATTGTCTCCACTGCCAGAAGCGATGATATTACCTTGACGGTTAAAACAAACTCTCCAAACTGCCGCACCGTGACCTCGAAAGGTTCTCACTAACGTACCGTCAAGCTGCCACAACTTCACAGTCCCGTCTCCTCCTGCGGAGGCAACTAACTGCCCGTCTGGGCTAAATGCTACGTGCCAAACAGGAGTATTATGTCCTGTCAGGGTATGCAGTAACGTTCCATTGCGCCGCCAAAGCTTGACCGTGTTATCTTGACTTGAAGAAGCGAGGATTTGACCGTCAGGACTAAACGCTACTCCAAAAAGCGCAGCTTTATGACCTGTTAAAGTTGCACTCGAATTGCCGTTTCGCTGCCACACATTCACCTTATGGTCGTCTCTGCCAGCAGCAATTAACTGGCGATCGCCGCCAGTTATAGCAACCCCATAAATTGCTGCATTCTCTCCGGTGAAAGTCGCCAGCAATTTGCCTTGGCGACTCCAAAGTTTAGTAGTGCCGTCCTCGCTGCCCGTAGCAATTGTAGAGCTATCAGCACTCAGAGCGATCGCCCAAATTCCTGCTTTATGTGCAGTAATAGTTGTCTGCAATGGATTTTGACTTTCCCACAGTCTGACGGTGTTTTCTGCGCCTGCCGACGCAATAAAGCTGCCGTCGGGACTCCAATCAACCCCCCAAATTGCAGCGCTGTGACCTCTGAAGGTTGTCAATTCTGTTCCGTCAACGTTCCAAAGTTTTACAGTTTTATCCCGACTGGCAGAGGCGATGGTTTGACCGTTTGGACTAAACACAAGGGCAGATACCACAGCCGTATGACCTTCGAGCGTTCTCAGCAAAGTGCCGTCACGCTTCCAAAGTTTTACCGTTTTATCTCCACTTGCCGACGCAATTGTTTCACCGTCGGGACTAAACGCCACTGAACACAAGACAGAAATATGACCTTCGAGAGTTCTCAGAAAAGTGCCGTCACGCTTCCAGAGTTTTACCGTTTTGTCTCCACTTGCCGACGCAATTGTTTCACCGTCGGGACTAAAAACTACTGAGCCTACCCCAGCAGTATGACCCTGAAGCGTTTTCAACAAAGTGCCGTCTTGGTTCCAGAGTTTTACGGTGTTGTCAGCGCTGGCAGAGGCTATTGTTTTACCGTCGGGACTAAAGGCTACTCCCCACACGCTAGCACTGTGACCCTGAAAAGTTTTCAACAAAGTGCCGTCCAACCTCCAAACTTTCACCGCGTCATCGTCACTTCCAGAAGCAATGAGTTGACCGTTCGGGCTAAATTTGACTGTTTTGACGCTCGCTTGATGACCTGCGAGCGTGGCAACTTCTGTCCCGTCGCGCCGCCAAAGTTTAACAGTTTTATCTACACTTGCGGAGGCAATCAGCTTACTGTCAGGACTGATATCGACTGCCATAACAGCCGCTTTATGCCCAGAAAAACGGTTGTATTCATCTGCTTGATAAACGGCTTGTCGCAGTACATTTTCAACTTCGCGATCGATACTGGCATCTGCCGATTTTAATCTTTGTAATTTTCGTTTAGCTTCGATCGCTTCTATCAGCGCGTCTAATCTCCGGTTTGAGGCAAACAATCCATCAGAAGAAGATGTCAGTGCTTTAATTTCGCTGATTCTTGCTTCGCGTTCGCTTGCTACTGCTCGGCGATACTGAAAATAAGTTGTCACCCCTAAGCCGCCGGCAAATAGCAATGCTCCACTGACTGCAAACAGCAAAAATCTTTGTCGTTTGGCAGCTTTTTTCTCTTGAATTAATCGTATTTGTTCCTCTCTCAGTCGCGCTTCTACTTCTTTTGTCCGTTCTGCTTCTAAAGCGAGTTGAACTTCTTGGCGATCGAGGTTTTGACTGGCAGCAATAAATTGATAATCTAAGTCGCTCAAACTTTTTCCTTGCGCCCAAAATAGAGCTTCTTCCAGAGCTTGACCGCGCAAAAGCCGCGATTCGTCCTGTTGTCTAGAAGCAATCCAAGCATCGAAGGCTTGGGAGTAAGGGCGCAGTTTTCCTAATTGTTGCTCTACCCATTCGAGGTTAAATACTTCTCGATAAATTCGGTTTTTTACCTGCAAATAACCCGGCTGTTTGACGACTAATCCCGATAGCAATAGTTCGATTTGCTCTCGGCTGTCATCGGTTGCCACTTTTACGCCTTGTAAGATTTGCTGATAAATGCCTAGCAATCTAGCTGCGCGTTGTTCGTTGCGAAGAAGGCGATCGCGTATCGTTTTCAAATGCTCTGGTTCGTCTTGGGATTCCCAGTTTTCGATAAGTTGCGCTCTGACCACAAATTCGACAAAAAATCCTTCAGTTATCGGTGGTATTGTTAAATCACCGCCGCGGGATTCTTTAGCAGTTCTTACCACCAACTCACATATTTTTTGGGCCATAAATGGCTGTCCTCCAGTCCAAGCTAATATTTCTTTTATGACTGCTGGTGGATGGGGGATTATATTTTCTAATCCTAAAGCTAATGGTTGTGCTTCCTCAAAAGAAAAACCCTGCAAATCGAGCGCTCGTCCGATATTAAAAGGAGTCCGATTTTTATCTACTATTAAATCGCTGGGCGTCGCTACTCCGAAAATGGCGAAGGTAATTCGATTGTATTCTGGATTGATGGCTCTTTGGTTGTAACAGTACCGAATCAAGGCAAAAAAATCATCGACTGGAAAATCTAAACTTAAAATGCTATCAATTTCATCAACAAATATAATAATTCTGTCTTCTGGAAATTTGGCTAACAAGATGTCTTCGATGAAATGGCTCAATCTTTGGAGGAGAGAAACTTCTTCTTCTTTCCACCAGTTTTTAAAATTAACCTGCCCTAATAATTTGAAGCCGCGCCACAAATCGCCAACGATTCCTTTATACCACTGTAGGGGAGTGATATTTTCGCTGCCGATGCGGGTCATGTCGATGGTGCTGCATTGAAATCCTTCAGCTTGCAATCGATATTGAGTGCGGACTAAGAGGGAAGATTTGCCCATTTGCCGCGAGTTGAGGACGTAACAAAATTCGCCAGCTTTTAATGCTTCGTAGAGTTCGGAATCGGCCGTTCTTACTACATAGGTAGGCGCATTGTTGGCGAGACTGCCACCAATTTGGTATTGATAATTGTTCATCATTTTGAGCTAAGAGTTTCTGATTATTTAACGATCGCCCGCTCGATCGCACAGATGTCTGTCCTCCTCCTTCACATCGGCATTTGTTCGCAGGTAATCCCGCACGCGATCGCACGCATAAGCGAGTTCATCGAGTTTGAGAATGCGCTCCACATCCCACAAAATCACCCTGCGATCGTCCCCGGCGGAGGCAATGAGTTTGCCATCGGGGCTAAACGCAACTCCCCAAACGTTCCCTTCATGTCCGGTTAGCGTCGTTATTTCTGTCCCGTCGGTTTTCCAAAGTTTGAGTGCGCCAGTTGAGCCTCCGCCCACCAGCATTTGACCGTCAGGACTGAAATCAACCGCCATCATGCCTCTAGTATTTCCCTTGAGGGTTTTGAGCAACCTGCCATCGCTCGTCCAGAGTTTAATCGTGTCATCCCTGCTGGCCGTTGCCAAAGTGCGATCGTCTGGACTGATGGCAACTTCCCAAACAGGGCTGCGATGACCCTCTAGAGTCTTGGAAAACCTACCGTCAAGACTCCACAAGCGAGCAGTGCTGTCGCTACTGGCTGAAACCAGCCTCTGTCCGTCAGGGGTAAAGTCCACATCGTAAACCCTAGCCCGATGCCCTGTGAAAGTTTT
This sequence comes from Microcoleus sp. S28C3, assembly GCF_036700785.1. Taxonomy (NCBI): domain Bacteria; kingdom Bacillati; phylum Cyanobacteriota; class Cyanophyceae; order Oscillatoriales; family Microcoleaceae; genus Microcoleus; species Microcoleus sp. S28C3. The sequence continues at coordinate 50,353 of NZ_JAUBPO010000024.1, forward strand.
CAGCAAAGTGCCGTCCTTGTTCCACAGTTTCACAGTTTTATCGTTGCTAGCAGAAGCCAGTAGCCGACCATCTGGACTGACGGAGGCATCCCACACTCCCGCCCCATGTCCTGTAATGGTTTTCAGCAGCGTCCCGTCGAACTGCCAGAACTTAATTGTTTTATCTTCACTAGCGGTAGCAAAAATAGGCGGGTTTGCAGGATTGGCGAAGTTAGTACCAGAGAGGAAAGCAACCGAGTGAACGGCAGTCTCGTTTCCGGCAAAAGACTTCAGCAACGTCCCGTCTCGCGCCCACAGTTTGAAACTGCCATCGGAACAGGCGGAAGCTAGCATCTGACCTTCGGGGGAGAAATCCACATCCCAAATCGTGCCGCCATGTCCGTAAAGGACTTTCGAGAAGGGGTTTGTCGGATTCCAGAGTCGAGCGGTATTGTCGTCGCTAGCAGAGACAACCATTTGACTGTTGGGAATAAAGGTCACGCCTCGAATTCCCGATTGATGCCCTTTAAGGACTTTCAACAGCGTCCCGTCCGGCTTCCAGAGATTGATGGTTCCGTCGGCGCTGGTGGAAGCAATCACATCGCCTGCTGTACTGACAGCGACTTCAAACACTTCGGCACTATGACCGCTAAGAGTTCGTAGCAGGGTTCCGTCTGGTTGCCAGAGTTTGACAGTGTTGTCAGCGCTGGCAGAGATAATGGCGGGACGTTTGGCACCGCTATTGTCTGCAAGTAAAGCGAACTCAACGTCCCAAACAATGCCGCTGTGACCTTCCAGAGTGCTCACCAGTTCGCCATCTAGAGTCCAGACCTTGACCGTATTATCTGTGCTGCTAGAGGCGAGGAGGTTTCCATCCGGGCTAAAGGCAACACCCCAAACTGCACCTTGATGTCCGCTCAGGGTTTTGAGCGGTTTGCCATCAACGCTCCACAGGCGAATGGTGCTGTCTTCACTGGCGGAGGCGATGCGCTCACCGTCTGGACTCACGGCAATGTCCCATATCGCAGCGCTGTGTCCCTGAAAGGTTTTGAGCAGTTTGCCTTCCCGACTCCACAGATAAATGTTGCCGTCCACGCTGGATGTTACCAGGCGCTGGCTGTCGGGAGTAAAACGGAGGGCGTAGACGCTGCTGATCGTATGCTGGAGAGTGTGCAGCAAGGTGCCATCCCGTTGCCACACCTTGGCTGTTTGGTCGCCGCCTCCGGTGGCGATGAGTTGACCGTCTGGACTGACATCAACTGCCAGAACCGGGCTGGAATGCCCCAACAGGCGATTGAATTCTGCCGTTCCGTAGATGGCTTGTTGCAGTATTTGTTGAACTTGAGATTGCGAATGGGGGCTGGAATTCGCGAGACTGTCGAGCCTGTGTCTGGCTTTGATGGCACTCACGAGGGCGTCCAATCGCTGTTGGGAGGCGAATTGTCCTGCGGAGGAGGAGGTGAGGGCTTGAATTTCGCTGATGCGGGCTTGCTGCTCGCTGGTCATCGCGTAATGATATTGCCAGAGGGCAAGAATGCCAAAGGCGATCGCAACGATTAATGCCGCACTCAAGGCTGCGATCGACCTTCGCTGTCGCTTCGCTATCTCTCGCTCTAAAACTAACCGCTTGCGTTCTTCTGCGAGTCTCGCTTCAACTTCTCTGAGCCTCGCTGCTTCCAGCGCTTGCTGCACTTCCAGCCTGTCTAATTCTTGAGAAGTCGCTAAAAATTGATAATCCAAATCGCTCAAACTTTTTCCCTGGGCCCAGTAGGAAGCGTCTTTTAGCGATTGTCCCCGCAACAGTCGCGATTCATCGGTTTGTTTTGAAGCGATCCAAGCGTTGAAAGCTTGGGAGTAAGGACGCAGTTGCTCTAACTGTTTTTCTACCCATTGTAGGTTAAACACTGCTTGATAAATCGGGTTTTTGACCTTCAACAAACCTTGTTGTTTAACTACCAAACCTGATAGCAACAGTTCGATCTGCTCTCGACTATCATCGGCTTCAATTTCACCCCCCTGTAAGAGCTGCTGATAGATGCCTAAGCTACGTGCAGTGTATTGTTCGTTGCTAAGGAGGCGATCGCGTATCGTTTTTAAATGCTCCGGTTCGTCTAGGGATTCCCATTTATCGATGATTTGCGATCGCACCAAACTATCCACCCAAAATGCCTCTGCTCCCGGGGGAATATTTACTACTCCGCCCGCCGTTTCAAGGCTAGCTCTGTAAGCCAAATAGCAAATTTTCTGGGTGAGGAATGGCTGTCCTGAAGTCCAAGCTAATATTTGTTTGATTACGGCATCAGGATTACTTACGGCACTCTCTAATCCTTTAACTAATAGTTGCGATTCGTGCCGTTCAAAACCCCGCAAATCTATAGCACGACCGATATTAAAAGGAGTTCGCTTTTTGTCAGCTATTAAATCGCTCGGCGCGGCTACTCCAAAAATTGCAAAACTAATGCGATTGTATGAAGGATTAATCGCTCGCTGATTGTAGCAAAACCGAATCAGGGCGAAAAAATCATCGACCGCGAAATCCAAACTGAGAATGCTATCGATTTCATCGATGAATATAAATATCTGCTGTTGAGGAAATTTGACCAGTAGGATATCTTCTATAAAATGGCTCAATTTTTGCAGAAACGAGACATCTTCTTCATCGCACCACCAGGTTTTAAAATTAACTTGTCCTAATAATTTGAAGCCGCGCCACAGTTCCCCAATCATGCCTTTATACCACTGTAGGGGAGTGATATTTTCGCTGCCGATGCGGGTCATGTCGATGGTGCTGCATTGAAATCCTTCAGCTTGCAATCGGTGCAAGGTGCGGACTAAGAGAGAAGATTTGCCCATTTGCCGCGAGTTGAGGACGTAACAAAATTCGCCAGCTTTTAATGCTTCGTAGAGTTCGGAATCGGCAGCTCTTACTACATAGGTAGGCGCATTATTGGCGAGACTGCCACCAATTTGGTATGGATAATTGTTCATCATTTTGAGCTAAGAGTTTCTGATTATTTAGCGATCGCCCACTCGATCGCACAAATGTCTGTCCTCCTCCTTCACATCGGCATTCGTTCGCAAATAATCCCGCACCCAGTCGCAACCATAAGCCAGGGGGTCTGTATTGAGAATTCGCTTCACATTCCACAAAATGACAGTGCGATCGTCCCCAACAGAAGCAATTTGTTTGCCATCGGGACTAAACGCCACCGCCCAAACATTCCCCTCATGTCGGGTTAGCGTCGTTATTTCCGTGCCGTCAATTTTCCAGAGTTTGACTGCGCCAGATGCGCCTCCGGCCACCAGCATTTGACCGTCAGGACTGAAATCAACCGCCATCATGCCTCTAGTATTTCCCTTGATGGTTTTGAGCAACGTGCCATCGATCGTCCAAAGTTTAATCGTGTCATCCATGCTCGCACTTGCCAAAGTCCGACCGTCTGGACTGACAGCGACTTCCCAAATTCCACTGCGATGACCTTTCAAAGTCTTGTTCAAGCGACCGTCCAAACTCCACAACCGAACTGTGCCATCTGCACTGACAGAAACCAGCCTGTTTCCGTCGGGGGTAAAGTCCACATCGTAAATCCTAGCCTCATGTCCTGCGAACGTTTTCAGCAAAGTGCCGTCTCGCTTCCACAGTTTCACGGTTTTGTCGTCGCTGGCAGAAGCGAAGAACTGACCGTCTGGACTGACGGAGACATCCCAAACGCTAGCCCCATGTCCTGTTATGGTTTTCAGCAGCGTCCCGTCGAACTGCCAGAGTTTAATCGTTTTATCTGTACCAGCAAAAGCGAGTACAGGCAAGATATCTTCTTTGGCAAAGCTAGCAGGAGAGACGAAAGCAACCGAATAAACGGGAGACTTGTCTCCCGCCAAAGACTTCAGCAACGTACCGTCTTTTGCCCACACTTTGAAGCTGCCATCCGAACCGGCTGAAGCTAACATCTGACCGTCCTGGCTGAAGTCCACATCCCAAATGATGCCGCTATGTCCGTACAGGACTTTCGAGAAAGGGTTTGTCAGGTTCCATAGCCGGACGGTATTGTCGTCGCTGGCGGAGACAGCGATTTGAGTGTTGGGAATAAAGGTAACGCCGCGAATTGCAGATTGATGCCCTTTGAGGACTTTCAAAAGCGTCCCGTCCGGCTTCCAGAGATTGATGGTTCCGTCTGCGCTGGCGGAAGCAATGACATCGCCTGAATCGCTGACGGCAATTTCCAACACTTCCGAACTGTGACCCCCGAGAGTTCGTAGCAGCGTTCCGTCGAGTTGCCAGATTTTAACCGTGTTGTCAGCGCTGGCAGAGAGAATAGCGAAACGTTTTGTGCCGTCACTGTCTGCGAGGAAGGCGAACTTAACGTCCCAAACGGCAGCCGCGTGCCCTTCCAGAGTTCTCACTCCTTTGCCATCCTTGGTCCAGACCTTGACCGTACCGTCGGTGCTGCTAGAGGCGAGCAGGTTTCCATCCGAACTGAAGGCAATACCCCAAACCCCACCTTGATGTCCGCTTAGTGTCTCCAGCAGTTTGCCATTAAAGTCCCACAGGCGAATCGTGCTGTCTTCGCTGCCAGTGGCAAAGCGATCGCCGCCCGGACTGACGGCAATGTCCCATATCGCAGCGCTGTGTCCCTGAAAGGTTTTGAGGAGCTTGCCGTCTCGATCCCACAGATAAATGCTGCCGTTGAGACTGGATGTGACCAGGCGCTGGCTGTCGGGACTGAATTTGAGCCCGAAGACAGCAGCCGGGTGTTGCAGGTTGTGGAGCAGCGCACCGTCCCGCTGCCACAGCTTGACTGTTCGGTCGCCGCCGCCGGTGGCGATGAGTTGGGCGTCTGGGCTGACATCAAGGCCCAGAACCACGCTGGAATGCGCCGTCAGGCGATTGAATTCTGCCGTTCCGTAGATGGCCTGTTGCAGCACTTGTCGAACTTGCGATCGCAACTGGGGGTTGGAATTAGGGAGGTCATCGAGCCTGCGTCTGGCTTTGATGGCAGTGACGAGGGCGTCTAATCGCTGTTGAGAGGCGAATTGCCCTGTGGAGGAGATGCTGAGGGCTTGTATTTCGCTTTTGGCGGCGCGGTAATATTGCCAGAGGGCGAAAATGGCGGATGCGATCGCAGCTATCAGCAACCCACTCAACGCTGCAATAAACTTGCGCTGTCGCTGTGCTGTCTTTCTTTCATAAGCTACGCGCTTGCGTTCTTCTACCAGTCGTGCTTCGACTTCTTTTACTCGTTCTGCTTCCAGTGCTTGCTGCATTTCCAACTTGTCTAATTCACCAGAAGCGGCTAAAAACTGATAGTCCAAATCGCTCAAACTTTTACCTTGCGCCCAGGATTTAGCGTCTTTCAGCGCTTGTCCGCGCAACAGTCGCGATTCGTCTTGTTGTTTGGAAGCGATCCAAGCATCAAATAGTTGAGAGTAAGGGCGCAGTTGCCCTAAGTGTTTTTCTACCCATTCGAGATTAAATACTTCTTGATAAATTATGTTTTTTACCTGCAAATACCCATATTTTTTTACCACTAAACCCGATAGCAAGAGTTCGATTTGTTCTCGGCTGTCATCGGTTGGTACTTCCACACTTTGCAAGATTTGCTGGTAAATGCTGAGCAATCTTCCGGCGCGTTGTTCGTTTCTCAGGAGGCGATCGCGTATCGTTTTCAGATGCTCTGGCTCGTCTAGGGATTCCCAGTTATTGACGATGCGCGATCGCACCAAACTATCCACCCAAAATGCCTCTGTTCCCGGGAGAATATTTACTAATCCGCCTGCCGTTTCTCGGCTAGCTCTGTACGCCAAATAGCAAATTTTCTGGGTGAGGAATGGCTGTCCTGAAGTCCAAGCTAATATTTGTTTGATAACGGCATCTGGATTACTTACGGCACTCTCTAATCCTTTAACTAATAGTTGCGATTCGTGCCGTTCAAAACCACGCAAATCTATAGCACGACCGATATTAAAAGGAGTTCGCTTTTTGTCAGCTATTAAATCGCTCGGCGCGGCTACTCCAAAAATTGCAAAACTAATGCGATTGTATGAAGGATTAATCGCTCGCTGATTGTAGCAAAACCGAATCAGGGCGAAAAAATCATCGACCGCGAAATCCAAACTGAGAATGCTATCGATTTCATCGATGAATATAAATATCTGCTGTTGAGGAAATTTGACCAGTAGGATATCTTCTATAAAATGGCTTAATCTTTGCAGAAACGAGACATCTTCTTCATCGCACCACCAGGTTTTTAAGTTAACTTGCCCTAATAATTTGAAGCCGCGCCACAGTTCCCCAATCATGCCTTTATACCACTGTAAAGGAGTGATATTTTCGCTGCCGATGCGGGTCATGTCGATGGTGCTGCATTGAAATCCTTCAGCTTGCAATCGGTGCAAGGTGCGGACTAAGAGAGAAGATTTTCCCATTTGCCGCGAGTTGAGGACGTAACAAAATTCGCCGGCTTTTAATGCTTCGTAGAGTTCGGAATCGGCCGCTCTTACTACATAGGTAGGCGCATTATTGGCGAGACTGCCACCAATTTGGTATTGATAATTGTTCATCATTTTGAGCTAAGAGTTTCTGATTATTTAGCGATCGCCCGCTCGATCGCACAAATGTCTGTCCTCCTCCTTCACATCAGGATTCGTCTGCAAATAATCCCGCACCCAGTCGCAACCATACTGGAGAAAATCGAGCTGGAAAATTCGCTCTAAATTCCATAAAATTGCTGTAGTATCCTGACTCGCTGAGGCGATGAACTTCCCATCAGGGCTAAAGGTAACTCCGAACACTCCATCGCTATGTCTTTTTAAGGTTTCAAGTTCTTGACCACCGTACCTCCAAAGTTTAACAGTGCCGTCAAAACTTGCTGACGCGAGAGTCTTGCCATCGGGGCTAAATGCCACTGAGAATACCCCATTTTTGTGTCCCTTTAAGGCTCTAATTTCTGTACCATCCAACCGCCAAAGTCTCACCGTGCTATCCATACCTGCTGAAGCGAGAGTCTTGCCGTCAGGGCTAAACGCCACTCCCGCCACCTGACGGCGATGGCTTGTTAAAGTGTGTAGAAGCTTGTAGCTGGACTTTCCAGAGGCGATCGCATTATCCCACTGCCAAAGTTTGACTGTGCCGTCCACACTACCAGAGGCAATGAGCTTTCCATCGGGACTAAATGCCACTCCGTTAATGTAATCGGTATGTCCTTTGAGAGTTGCCAATTGGGTGCCGTCAATCCTCCAGACTTTGACCGTTTTATCCTCACCCACCGAGGCGAGTGACTGCCCATCTGGATGGAAATCAACCGCGAAGACTCTACCTTGATGTCCAGTAAAAGTCTGGAGTAAAGTTCCATCTAGTCGCCACAATCGAACAGTGCTGTCATAACCGCCTGTAGCAATCGTGTCTCCGTTTGGGCTGAAATCTACTCCGAAAACTTTATCAGCTTGTTTGGGGAAAGTGCGAATTAAGCTACCATCAAGCCACCAAAGTTTAACGGTATTATCACGACTGGCGGTGGCAATTGTCTTACCATCAGGACTGAATTTTATGGTGTAAATTGATGCTTGATGTCCGTTAAGAGTCTTGAGCAAACTGTCATCAAGTTTCCATAGCATTATCGGGCCATCCCAACTGGATGAGGCGAAGATTTGCCCGTCAGGACTCCAAGCCAATCCAGAGACGACATCCTTGGCGACTAGCAGGGTTTTTACCAGAGTCCCGTCAAGCTGCCACAGTTTGACTGTTCTGTCTAGACTTGCCGAGGCAAGCAAACCACCTTGAGGGTTAAAAGCGATTTTGGTCACGGCATCGCTGTGTCCAGTTAGGGTTTTGACTAAAGTTCCATCAAGGTGCCAAAGTTTGACCGTTTTATCCGCACTCGCCGAGGCAATGAGATATTCGGAAGGGCTGTTGGCGTAGCCTGCACTTGGCGCATAGGCAACATTCATAACTCTATCCGTATGTCCGGTAAGGGTTCCGATCGGTTTACCGTCTGCATTCCAGAGTTTGATGGTTCGATCTTTAGAAGCAGATGCAATAGTTTGACTGTCCGGGCTAAAGGCAACGCTGGTAACTTCATCTGTATGTCCGGTGAGAGTTCTGTGCAGTTTACCGTCTGTACTCCAGAGTTTAATTGTTTTATCTTTAGAAGCAGAAGCAATAATCTGATTGTTAGGAGCGATCGCGACTTGTGTAACGTTATCGGTATGTCCTTTTAATGTCTGCCACAAGGTATAACTCGGCTTGACATTGGGTGAATTTGTACTGTTTTTGCGCCAAAGTTTGACTGTTTTATCCGCAGAAGCAGAAGCAATTATATCCCCTTTGGGGTTAAATACGACTCCCCAAACTGCATTGTTGTGCCCTTGAAGTATTCCTAGTCTTGTACCGTCTTTTTCCCAAAGATCGATCGTTGTGTCGGCAGAAGCTGAGGCGATGATTTCTCCATCAGGGCTAAAAGTTACATCATTAACCACATTGTTATGCCCCGATAAATGATTATAGTCAACTGCTCCATAAACAGCTTGATGGAGGGCTTCTTTAACTGAGCGTTCGATCTCTGGGTCTACACCACCTAATTTTTGCAGTTGTCGTTTTCCTCTGATGGCTTGTATTAATGCGTCTAATTTTTGATTTGAGGCGAATAGTGCTTCGGAAGATTTGGCGATCGCTTTGATCTCGCTGACAGCAGTTTGCCGGTACTGAAAATACACCGCTAGCCCCAAGGCAGAGGCAATAATTAATGCTATACTTACTACAAATAGCATTAATCTTTGCCGCCTAGAACTTTTTTTCTCTACAGCTAATCTTTTTTGTTCTTCTGTTAGTCTGGCTTGAATTTCTTTAGCCCGTTCTGCTTCCAATCCTACCTGCATTTCTCTTCGGTCTAATTCTTCAGAAGCGCCTAAAAACTGATAATCTAAGTCACTCAAACTTTTACCCTGGGCCCAAGCTTGAGCATTTTTCAAGGCCTGTCCGCGCAACAGTCGGGATTTATCGGTCTGCTGGGAAGTTATCCAAGCATCAAAGGCTTGAGAGTATGGACGCAAGGAAGCGAGATTTTTTTCTACCCATTTTTTGTTAAATACTTCTTGATAAATCTGGTTTCTTACCTGTAAAAAACCCTGGTATTTTACTACCAAACCAGACAGCAATAGTTCTACCTGTTCTCGCGAGTCATCGGTGGGTACTTCCACTCCTTGTAAGATTTTTTGATAGATACCTAGTAGTCTTCCAGCACGTTGCTCATTTCTCAGGATGCGATCGCGGATCGTCTTTAAATGCTCTGGTTCGTCTTGAGATTCCCAATTCTCGATGATGTGCGATCGCACGACCGATTCCACAAAAAATCCTTCAGTTCCCGGTGGAATTATCAGCAAGTCACTGTGAGATTCTCGCGTCGCTCTTACTATCAATTGACACAGCTTTTGGCTCAGAAATGGTTGCCCAGAAGTCCAAGCTAATATTGATTTGATAATTGCCTCGGCATTACTAACTACACTCTCTAACCCTTGAGTTAAAGGAGAGGCTTCTTCCCAGGAAAAACCGTGCAAATCTACTGCTTGTCCGATATTAAAAGGTGTCCGATTTTTATCGGCGATTAAATCGCTGGGTGTAGCTACTCCGAAAATCGCGAAGGTAATCCGGTTGTATTCTGGATTAATGGCTCGTTGGTTGTAACAATAACGAATCAAGGCGAAAAAGTCATCAACGGGAAAATCTAAGCTTAAAATACTATCAATCTCATCGACAAATATAAAAATTCGCTCCTGCGGAAATTTTACTAATAAAATCTCTTCAATAAATTGACTCAATCTTTGCAGGAGAGAAACTTCTTCTTGTTCTTTCCACCAAGTTTTTAAGTTAAGTTGCCCTAAAAGATGGAAGCCGCGCCATAAATCCCCAACGATTCCTTTGTACCACTGTAAGGGAGTAATGTTTTCGCTGCCGATGCGGGTCATGTCGATGGTGCTGCATTGAAATCCTTCAGCTTGCAATCGGTGCAAGGTGCGGACTAAGAGAGAAGATTTTCCCATTTGCCGCGAGTTGAGGATGTAACAAAATTCGCCAGCTTTTAATGCTTCATAGAGTTCGGAATCGGCCGCTCTTACTACATAGGTAGGCGCATCACTGGCGAGACTGCCACCAATTTGGTATCTAACCTTGGTCATGCCGTTTACAGGTGGTTTTAAAGGTGAGTATGTAGTGAATTTATTTAGAGGTGAGGATGTGGTACTGGAGCTTGATTGTAATAAAAACTAATGCCTATTTTGGGTTAATTACCGCCTTTTTTTATTTGGTCTGGCGCGGACTTTGTTTGTATAGCAGCGACTTATCATCGCCCGGACAAGTCTAGTTTTCAAGAGTAATTTTGTATGCGCAAAAAAACAGTAAACCCCCGCTCTAAAGAAAGTTGTGCGAACCAAAATACAGGCGGTACAACTCGCAGCTTAGCGTATAGCGGTTGTTATCGATATGAATCAGCCCCATACTCATTAATTTAGAACCTAATATCGGATCTAATTCCACGCCCCCCTCAGATTTTACCACTTGTTTAAGTGCAACCGCAAGTTCGGGATACTCTTGCAATGTCACCCAAAAATTCTGCAAGTAATCTTTATAAATTCCCGCCAGTGTGGGAGCTTCTTGTAGTAGCCTATCTAGCGTTAGAGCGTTTTGACAGAGGTGGTAAAAAGCGAGCCGCACCAGATAAGGATGTCCCCCCACCATTGCCATCAGTCGATCGGCATCGGGGGTATCTCTCCAATCCAGTCCGTGACGCTGCGCTAAAGCAAGTATCTGCTCTTTGGTAAAATAGGGTAATTGCAGCGGCAAACCGACATTAAAAGGCGATTCATTCAGCTTAAAAGGAATATAAACTTCTGTGGAGTGAAGTACGATTAACCGCAGTTTTCCAAAAGTTTCTATCCGCTTTGCTTCTTCATGCCAGCTTCGCAGCAGTGGCAAAAATTCTCTGGCAATTTTTGGATACTCTAAAATTCTATTGACTTCATTTAAAGCTAAGACAATAGGGTTCCTTATTTCTGCTAATACATATTGTTGCAAATAGACGGTGCAGCTTACTTTGCTACCCATATCTTCATCCCAATAATCATCTAATAGAGGTGGCAATTTTAGGTGACGGCTGATGTTGGCACAAAACCAGCGTAAAAATTTATCCAAGTTCTCTAAAACAGCTTCCTCGGCTTGCTGAAAATCCAAACTTACGGTTTGGTAGCCAAGAGAATTAGCGCGCTCTAAAATCCGTAGCAGCAGGGAACTTTTTCCCATTTTCCGGGGAGCTTTAATCCGCAGAACACTTCCAGGTTTGTCAATCTGTCGGTACGCGAGTTCTTCAATTAGCGGGTGATGGATATAAAATGGCGAACCGAGGGGTACTGGAGAGCCGGGATAATCTAAAGGTGTTGCTAGGCATTGGCTGCGGGTAAATTCTTCTATTAATTTTCGTTCCTCTGCTGTCAGGGAACGCGATTCTAGAGAGGATCTAAAATTTGATTTACTAATAGGTATCTGCAAGATCTCAGAGAGAGATTGCCACAAGGACGAGGCGATGTTTCTCAGGTAATGCTCTCCGTAATGAGAGGCTGATGCTATACTTGTATAAGTCTTTCCTTCCCAAACTTGGCGGAGTATAATTTCTTGTACGGGATATAAATTTTTTTTAAATCGGGTACGAGTTAGCTGTATGACCTCATCTATTGTCATAATTTGCAATGATTGCGTAAGTGTATCGTTGATGTTATCTCTTTTGATTGATTGTAAAGCCCTGAGCGATCACCTATTGAATTGCGACGTGAGGCGGAAGTAAGATTTCTCAGGGGGTAACAGGTAAAATCCGTTAAATGTCACCGAACCCTTCTTTATTCTACTCCCTAGGGCGTAATCCCTACGCTCGTCGGCCAAAATGTCATGCAGGTGTCACAGTGAGTAGTAAAGCCACAATTATAAATGTGACACTTGACCTTGATAAAGTTTAGTTAATTGATGTTAATTTAATCAGATGTAGTTTCATAGAGTGCTGGTGACTATCGGGTGATTGATATGGCTTAAAATTTTCCGGGCAAGGGTTTCAGCGATTTAATTTAGAAAAATTTGTGTTTCTAAATAAAGTTGAGCCACAAATGTTACGCCACAAATCCAAGAGATCCTTTCATATCGCTGCATCTATTCATCACAATTGTGACAATTGTTAAGTCCAAAAGCCTAATTCTTCTTTTTGTGTTAGCAGGTTTTTAAATTTTCCTGTAATCCCCTCTAAAAAATAGTAGCAGATAACCGAGTTGATTTGATGCAAATGGTTCATAAAATGTTTCCCAATTATTTTATTCCTCACGGCCATTGCTACTTGTGGAAGCCTGGATTAGTGGGGCTGCACGTTTTGTCAGATGCTTTGATTGCCGTCGCTTATTTTTTGATACCAATTACGCTGATTTATATAGTTAAGAAGCGGCAAGATGTGCCTTTTGACTGGGTTTTTATGTTGTTTGGCTCTTTTATTGTCTGCTGTGGCATTACCCATATTATGGAAATATGGACGCTGTGGCATCCTAATTATTGGTTCTCTGGTTTTCTTAAAGGGATTACGGCCCTGATATCGCTATCTACAGCAGCAGTGCTGGTGGAACTAATCCCAAAAATCTTGGCTATCCCCAGTCCAGATCAATTGGCGGTGGCAAATGTGGCTTTACAAAATGAGATTGGCGATCGCAAACAAGCTCAGGAAGCACTCTCAGAATTAATGCTGGAATTGGAAAAACGGGTTATTGAGAGGACGATCGCTTTAGAATCCACCAATGAACTTTTGTTACAGGAAAATCGCGATCGCTCCTTGGCTGAAAATTCATTGCGGCGCTCTGAAGCTAAACTGCTTGAACGAACTCAGCAGCTAGAGAAAACTCTGCAACAACTTAAAGGCACCCAAGCTCAACTCGTACAAAATGAAAAAATGTCCTCTTTGGGGCAAATGGTAGCTGGCGTTGCTCACGAAATCAATAACCCTGTTAACTTCATTTATGGCAATCTGATTCCGGCTGAGGAATACATTAAAGACATTTTGGAACTGATTAAGGTATATCAAATTTATTACCCCACTCCTGCGCCGGAAATTGCAGACAAGATTAAAACCATCGAGCTCGATTTTGTTTTAGAAGACCTGCAAAAACTTTTTAGTTCGATGAAGATAGGAGCAGAGCGGATTAGGGAGATCGTTAAATCTTTACGCACTTTCTCCCGGTTAGACGAAGGGGACATGAAAAAAGTAAATATCCATGAAGGTATCGACAGCACTTTAATGATTTTGCAGCACCGCTTAAAAGAACAACCAAAACGTCCTGCTATCCAAGTTATTAAAGAGTATGGAGATTTACCACAGTTAGAATGCTATGCTGGAAAGCTCAACCAAGTATTTATGAACATTATTTCTAATGCTATTGATGCTTTAGAACAGATGGCGCAGCAGGGACATTCGACCAAAGGCTATTGGGAAAATAGTTTCGATGAACACTTACACAATACCCATTGCCAACTGCTAACAATTCGCATCCGCACGCTTTTGGTTGAGGGCAAGTGGGTGCAGATTCGCATTGCAGATAATGGCACTGGTATAGATTCTGACGCGATCGCTAAAATTTACGATCCCTTTTATACGACGAAACCTATCGGTTATGGTACGGGCCTGGGTTTGGCGATTTCTTATCAGATTATTAAAAGCCATGAAGGTTATTTGCGTTGTGTTTCCGAGCTGGAGAGGGGTACAGAGTTTATCATTGAAATTCCCTTAAAATCCCAAAATCAGCAACAAGCAACTTGCTCAAAAAAAGTTTTTGTAAAGCTGTAAATTTTGGTTCATCCCGTTTTGGTGAATCAACTTGTGGGGTTTGCAGAAAAACCCGCACTAACTCAAATATAGGCCAGGCTCTTGGGTCTAATTCATAAGAAAAATAGGGTAGGCTATGCGACATACTATACAACAACAAGAGCATTTTAATTAAAATTATCTGCAATCAAACATTATGTGGCAAATAGTCAAAAGTATCTTTTCTCCAAGTCAGTATATGCCTCACGGTCACTGCTATCTGTGGCAAACACCTTTGGTATGGCTGCACATCACCGGCGACTTTTTAATCGCGATCGCCTACTATTCAATTCCGGCGATGCTGATTTATTTTATCCTCAAGCGGCGCGATATCCCTTTTTTAGGAATATTTGCTTTATTTGGTGCATTTATTATTCTCTGCGGCACGGGTCACTTGCTAGAAATTTGGACGCTGTGGCATTCCGCTTATTGGCTGTCGGGAATTGAGAAAGGAATTACTGCAATTGTTTCCTGCTTCACTGCTGGACAGATGGTAACACTATTGCCACAGTTTTTATCTTTAAAAACCCCCCAAGAATTAGAGGCAATAAATCGCAAGTTGCAGAGTGAAATTACTGTCCGTGAAGATGCAGAATTAGCGCTGCGACACGCTTATGATGACTTAGAAACTAAAGTCGAAGAGCGCACCGCACAGTTGAGAGAAACCAACGGTTATTTAGAAGCAGAAATTAGAGAAAGAATAGCCGCTGAATCCGCTTTGCGCGAACGAGAGCTTAGGTTAACAGACCAACAAACTGCCTTGCTAGAATTAGCACAAAATTCTAGTATCTACGAGGGAAATATTAGCGAGGCGTTGAGAGAGATTACACAAATGGCAACCCGTACTCTGAATGTTGAGCGGGGAAGCGTTTGGTTTTTTCGGGAAGATAAATTAGCATTGTGCTGTGCGGATATTTACGAACTGACAGCCAATCAACACAGTGAGGGTGCTGAACTGAAAGTTGCTGACTATCCTAGCTATTTCCAAGCTTTAAAGAGAGAACAGACGATCGCAGCAGTTGATGCCAAAACCGATCCGCGCACCCAAGAATTTACAGAATCTTATTTGATTCCTTTAAACATCTCGTCAATGCTAGATGTACCTATTACCCATCAAGGACGAATTGCGGGTGTAATTTGTTTGGAACATCAAGGCACGCCGAGGAAGTGGACGCTCGACGAACAAAGCTTCGCTAGCTATTTGGCACAGATGACAGCTTTAGCAATGGAAGCTCGCGATCGCAAGCAAGCCGAGTTAAATTTGCGCTCTGTCACCGAACGCTTGCAATATTTGCTGGCGACTACTCCGGCGGTGATTTTTAGCTGCCAATTAGGAGGAAATTATGACGTAACATTTGTTAGCGAGAACGTTATTTCAATGATCGGCTACGAAGCGCGCGAATTTGTTGATGGTTCTCTTGATTGGCATAGCATCGTTCACCCAGAAGATCGAGAGGTTGTTAATACTTCATTCGCTCAGATATTGGAAAAAGGATCGATTTCCTATGAATACCGCGAACTGCACAAAGACGGTAATTATCGCTGGATATACGATGAGGTTAAGTTGGTCAAAGATGCTGCTGGCATACCTGTGGAGTGCGTTGGTTATGGAGTAGATATTACTGCACGCAAACAAGCGGAAATAGCCTTGCAGCAACAACTAAAAAGGGAGCGGCTCGTAAATTCCATTCAAGAGCGGATTCGTTCTTCTCTTAACCTAGAAGAAGTGATGACAGTGGCTGTGGAAGAAGTGCGCCAGTTTTTGTCAACTGACAGGACAGTTATTTACCGTTTTAATCCAGATTACAGTGGATTTATAGCCGTCGAGTCGGTAGCAGCCGATACGATGCCGATTTTGGGAATTGATATTAACGATCCTTGCTTTCAGGAACACTACATCTCTGTTTACGAGCAGGGACACCTTCGCGCGATCGACAATATTTACACGGCAGGTATTTCAGAGTGCCATATTAATTTACTGAGCCAGTTTAAAATTAAAGCTAACCTCGTGGTTCCCATTATCCAAGGTGAAAAATTATGGGGTCTTGTCATTGCTCATCACTGCCGCAGTCAAAGACATTGGAACTCTTCTGAGATAGAATCTATCAAGCAAATTTCCGTGCAGCTAGCAATTGCCATCAAGCAATCCACCCTTTTTGAACAAGCCAAAACAGAAATTTCCGAACGCAAATTAGCAGAAACAGCATTACAAAAAGCTGTCGTAGCTGCTGATACGGCTAACCGCGCTAAAAGCGAATTCCTTTCTTCTATGAGCCACGAACTGCGGACTCCCCTAAATGCCATTCTGGGATTTAGTCAGGTGATGGTGCGCGATTCATCTTTAAACAAGCAACACCAGCAGCACCTAGAAATTATTAATCGCGCCGGCGAACACTTGCTTGCACTAATTAATGATATTTTGGAAATGTCTAAAATTGAAGCGGGGAGAAGTCAGCTTAATGAAAGCAGTTTTAATTTAATGCGCCTGCTAGAAACCTTAAAAGAAATGTTTCGATTAAAAGCTAAAGCTAAGAAATTGCAGCTCAATATAGAAGTTGTTGACGGCGTACCGCAATTTCTTAATGGAGATGAAGGTAAATTGCGCCAAATTTTGATTAATCTTGTAGGAAATGCGATCAAGTTTACAGAGACGGGTAGCGTTACGTTGCAAGTGAAAAAGAAGGTAGAAGAAAGTTTGGCTGTTGAAACCGCAGAGTTTACGGGTACACAAACAAAACCTGCCTCGGCGGGTTCAGAACAGTCCTCGCAGGCGGACTTTGATGGTGTAGAGGCGAATGACCTTCACCGGGTATTTTTACGCCTTCAGTTTGAAATTGAAGATACCGGCCCGGGTATTGCCGCAGAAGAGATGAATAGGTTATTTGAACCATTCGAGCAAACAAAAACAGGTCAACAATCTCAACAGGGTACTGGATTAGGTTTACCAATTAGCCGCAAATTTGTACAAATGATGGGAGGGGATATTGCTGTCAGCAGTACGCCTGGTGTGGGAAGTAAGTTTGCATTTGATATTGAAATCAAGCTTGCCGATCCAACCGAGATGAAAATGCTTCAACCGCAGAAAAAAGTAATTGGTTTAGCACCGAATCAACCAGAATACCGGATTTTGGTAGTTGACGATCGCGCCGATAACTGCCTAGTCATAGAGAGATTACTGTCACCGCTAGGCATCATCGTGCGAGAAGCTAGAGATGGTGAAGAAGCTATTGCTGTATGGGAGGATTGGCAACCGCACCTGATCTGGATGGATATGCAGATGCCTGTCATGAATGGGTATGAAGCCACCAGAAAAATTAAAGCTCATCCTCTCGGAAAACAAACTGTAATAGTTGCTCTTACTGCTAGCGCTTTTGAAGAAGAACGACAAACTATTTTAGAAACAGGGTGCGATGATTTCATGCGTAAACCCTTCGAGGCAAAAATATTATTTGCCAAAATGGAAGAACTTCTAGGAATGCGCTACATTTACGAGGAATCTGTTGATGCACAACAAGAAAATGAAAGCGAAATTAGCGGAGCGACCAGCAATCAATCTGTAGTAGAATCACAACTCGGTCAAATGCCTGTTGAGTGGGTGGAGAAGATATATGATGCTGCTCATGAATGTTGCGATGATAAAATTGTCAAGTTGATTGAGGAAATGCCTAGACAATTTTCTGTAGCCGCACAAGTTTTAACTACTTTAGTGCATGATTTCCTCTTTGATGATATTATAGAGCTAGCGAAATCCGCAGTTACGGCACGTCAGTGTTAATATCTTTAGATCTTAAAAGAATACCGTGAGCGATCGCATGGACAGCAATGAATATCCTACAATTCAAGCCAACATTTTAGTAGTTGATGATAAGCCAGATAACGTGCGGCTTTTATCTACAATTTTGACGGCACAAGGGTATCAGGTTCGTAAAGCGCTGAATGGGCAAAGGGCGATCGCTACCGTGCAAGAGTTTCCGCCGACTCTAATCCTGCTGGACGTGATGATGCCTGAGATGAATGGATATGAGGTGTGTGCAAAGTTGAAAACTTCACCAAAAACCAGTTCCATTCCCGTGATTTTCTTAAGCGCCTTAGATGACGTTGTAGATAAGGTGAAAGCCTTTGATGTGGGAGCAGTTGACTATATTACTAAACCTTTTAACAGTAAAGAAGTATTGGCACGAGTGGCAAATCAGTTAACAATTCAAAGTCAGCAACAGTTACTTCAAGAGCAAACGAAGCAATTAGAAGAAGTTGTGAAACGTTTGCAAAACGAAATTAAAGAGCGACAGGGGGTGGAAGTAGCTTTGCGCCTTTCTCAAAAAAAATCAGATCATTTATTGTTAAATATTTTACCCGCAGCGATTGTTGAAAATTTGAAAAAAGGCCAGGGTGCTGCTGCCGATAGGTTTGACTCAGCAACAGTCCTATTTGCCGATATTGTTGGTTTTACGTCTCTTGCTGCCAGAATTTCACCTCTGGAATTGGTAAATTTGCTAAACAAGATTTTTTCAAAGTTTGACCAATTAACTGAAAAACACGATTTGGAGAAAATTAAAACGAGTGGGGATGCTTATATGGTAGCAGGGGGGGTGCCGGTGCCGAAGGCAGACCATGCTGAAGCGATCGCGGATATGGCGTTGGATATGCAGGAAGCGATCGCAGATTTTCAAACTGACACAGGCGAACCGTTTCAAATTCGGATTGGCATTAATACAGGGCCAGTAGTTGCTGGCGTAATTGGCACTAAAAAATTCATCTATGATTTGTGGGGAGATACCGTTAATGTTGCTTCTCGGATGGAATCTCAAGGATTACCGGGATATATTCAAGTTACTGCTGCTATTTACGAGCTGTTAAAAGATCGGTATTTATTTGAGGAAAGAGGCGCGATCCCGGTTAAAGGTAAAGGAGATATGATCGCCTATTGGCTAAAGGGTAAAAAAAGTTAGTTCAAGCTAATTGATAAGTTAGAACGCAAGGAATAAGTCAAAATTAAAATGCAATAAAATTAATGGTTTCAGCAATAAAAAAACTCATCCTTACCCAGAAGGTTGCTATATATGAAATTACAAGCGGGCTTGATGTTCCCACTACTATTCCCCAATTGGCTGCATCATCTGATACCCAATCCAGCTTTGATACCCCGTTTATCTTTTAGCCTTGGATTGCGCGGACTGAGAAGTAAAGGAAATAATTAAGCCGATTTGGTAGGAGAGAAACGTTATCGATCGGGGTTATTAAAAAATGAAAATAACTTGCAGTTTCCAACTTTCATTTTCGTGTACTATTTCAATGCGATCGATAAACTCTCGAAAATAGAACCTGCGTTCCGATTCCGACAAGTCCAGCCAAAATTGTGGAAGAGAAACAGTTTGAGCAGTTTCTCGCAAATTCACTGGCGGCAGTTGCGCTAATTTGCTTTGCTGTTCGGCAATTTCCGTGCGGATTTTGTATGCTCTCAACTCTGCCGTTTCTGTGTCTAAAATGCCGTTTTCCATCAGGGCGGGAAGTTGGTCTAGGATTTCTTGTTTCGAGGCGATCGCCCTTTCAATTCTTGCTTTAATTCCGTTGATATCCGGCATTTGCAGCGCGGCGACAGCAGCGGGCAAATCCCGACAGATTCCTTCAATGGTTGATTGCAATATTTCTTGGTAGGAAAAGCCACTGCATTTAGGCTGAGACAGACACTTAATGGGCCGCAAATAAAGGTATTCTCTATCTTTGCGGTAGGAGGTGACTTTGGCAACTGTCATGGGCGATTTGCATTCCGCACAAATTGCTAAACCTGCGAGGGAACGGGGGGCGCTGGCGCTGCGGGGAGAAAGGCGGCTGTTGCGGCGCAGCAATCTGTCTATTTGGGCGGCTTCTTCTCTGGAAATAATCGGGACGTGAGTGTTAGAAATTACTTGGCCGTTTTGATATTCCAAATCGCCTCGGTAGGCGGGATTTGTCAGCCAGCGGCGGCCTGTGCTGACGGAGATTTTTTTGCTGTATTTCTTTGCTAAATACCGCACGGAACCGCGCAAAGAACCGTAGATTAGAAAGTGTTCAAAAAAGTCTTTGACGGCGGCGGCGGCCGATCGCTCGATCGTGTAGCGCTCTTTGCCGCGCCGGTAGCCGTAGGGAGCTTTACCCGGTGGAATCCGGGATTTGATGCGGTTGCGGGCGTGTCCTTTGCGAATGCTCCGGCTGTGTTGGCTGCGCTGGAGTTCTGCGAGGATTTGCAGCAAGTTTTTGCGGTTTCGCGGTTCTGTTTCTGCTTGTACGATGATTTCGACGCCGAGGTTTTCGAGTTGGGCGAGGTGCGAACACACTTGCTGCAATGTGTCGCCGAGTTCTTCAAAGCGCTGAATTAGCAGGTATTTGACGGGTTCTGTTTGGCAGTCTTTGAGGAGTTGTTGCAGTTGTTGCCGCCCTCCTAAGTCTTGATATATTCGATCGACCTCTTGGCCCCAAATTTCGGCTGCCGGCGCAGGTTCTAGCAGCGGTTCGCTGTAAGAGTAGGCAATGATTTTCATTTTTTACTCGCTCAGTTCAATTATATTCCCGTCGGGGTCTTGGGTAAATAATGCCGATCGACCTGACGCGCTCATTTGAAACGGGCAATTGTGAGCAATTAATTGCTCTCTGGCTGCTGCTAAGTTAGCAACAGAAAATGCTAAATGTCGGTTGCGCCCCCATTTGTCATTGTCTGCGGTATCTGGGATAATTGTTGCAGCTACAATTAGGTGTATCTGGAAATTGCCGACTTGATACCAGATACCGGAAAATTTTAATTGTCTATCTATTTTTGACAGTCCTAATATGCTGCTGTAAAATTCTTCTGATTTTTCGAGGTTGGAAACGAGTATGGCGGCGTGGAGGGCTTGAGTAATTTGCATTTTTTTGGGTATTTATTTTTTTATTTTAACCGCTGATGCAGGCAGATGAGCGCTGATGAACGCAGATTGGCTGATGTTTATTCCGTTTTTGATACAATCATAACATTGTCAGTCGTTATTAACATATCTACGGAGGTAGAAGCGAGGCAGCAATTCCAGTTTGCGGCAGCATTTAAAAACTTCTTGATATCATGCTATGGTCTCTACCCTTTGCCAATTCCGCCTCCGCACCGCCCTCGCAGTTCCCTTCCTGCAAATCTTTGCAGCCGTTGGTTTAGTTGGCTATCTTTCTTTCCGCAATGGACAAAAAGCGGTAACAGATTTGGCTAACCAGTTAATGACTGAGGTGAGCAACAAAACCGATCGGCACCTAGATAACTATTTCTCAGCCCCTCATCATATTAATCAGATCGACATCGATGCGATCGGGCACTGTTCTCTTAAGGCGTGAGTGCTAGGATATTTGTGCAGCATAGAGTACAAGCTTATGAAGTGTATCCATTGCGAGAGTGAAAGCATCGTCAAAAACGGGACGAAAAAGCTGAAGACAAATCAGGTGGTGCAGTCCTACCGATGTAATCGCTGCCATCGACGATTCAACGAGCGCAGTGGCACGCCGATGGCCAGGTTGCGGACGCCGTTAGAGACGGTGTCAATGGCGCTGAAAGTGAGGGGAGAGGGACTAGGAGTCAGAGCAACCGGAAGAGTGGTGGGGAAATCGGCGAGTCGGATCACAGCCTGGGAAGAGCGACTCTCGCA
>NZ_JAUBPO010000025.1:0-70633 GCF_036700785.1 Microcoleus sp. S28C3
AGAAGTTTTATCCCTCTGTGGTTGGGACTATATCCTTGAAGCTATATTAAGTGCAACTTCATAGTAAATTGGTATTATAATGAAATATTTAATCATAGCTTATTACACGATTATAGAGTTTTAAGTAATAATAAAGCTCAGACCCATTATACTTTGATGATTAACGGTAGTTTTCTGCTAGTAACAAACAGGAATTCTTTAAGTGAATCCTCAATTAAAATTTTAAGAAATGACGATTTTTTAGAAGAAATTAAAAAATCTTTAGATCGATCATTGAATGATGGCAAAGGTTTTAAACAGTTGATAGAGAGAATAGGAAATGAAGTTAGTGAATCAAAAAGCGAAGTTCAAGTCAAGCAATTTAATAAAGTTAAAAATTCAATCCTTCAAAGAGATCATTTTTATATTTTAGATATTAAATTTTTAAAAAGTAAAAAATTTTTTGTTCCTAGTCTAGGAGAAGAACATGGGGTAGGTGCGTTATATACACTGTTAGCTCATTTGGTTTCTGTAAGCTCTCCTTACTCTAAGTTTTGGTTAAGGTTTTTAAATTTTTCCGGTCAAGGAATTGATAGTTTAGCCACCGAATTTAATGATGAAAGATTCCAACAAGAACTCAAAGGATTAGAATATAAATATATATTTTCAACCTATGAGCTATTTAACCATCCATTAGTCGTCACCGATCATATTGTATGTTGGAAACTGGATGAATCTCTGCAAGAAGGTGATTCTGTTGATGATGGAGATTATAAAGGAGAAATTTCCTTTGCTAATGATTTAGAAGGTATAGGCTGTGAAATTATTAATATACAAAATGGATATGGTGCTTGTCATAATTCTAATATTAAAGTCATTTGCTTAGAAAAATTAATAGGTAAAACTTTCCGGTGTGAATGGAAAAGAGGTTTTAGCAGTTTACCTTCACAATCATCAAGGAGACGAGCCAGATAGTTAAAAGTTATAAAGATCAATAGGATTGATTTCGTTATCGATTAGAGTTCCTTAGCCAGAAAGAATTGCTCTTTATCAGCCCCCATTATTGGGCGGGTTTTGTATCGCAGGGTTTGGCGTAGGAGAAACAGTAGCATTTACATTCCTGGACCGATCAAAACCACAGAAACCGGGTTTTTTACCGTATCTGCAAACTGTAAGGCATCTTCTGGGCGGCAAAAAACCCGGTTTCTAAGCACCCGTGCGTCTAAGACTAATTTAGAAATGTTCCAGTAGAGATTTCTCTTGTGCGTAAACCTTTCGCAGCGACTCCACGGCTATTGATCGCAACATAAACTTAATCACCCCCACCATTTCCCCCCACTCCAACAATTCAGAAACACAAACAGCTTTCTGAAATCTCGCCGCATAGAAATCCACCCAAAAATCCGGCGCGTGTCTCTGTTTCTGACTCGCCCAACGGCGCTTCCAATAACCAAAATCTAAACCAGAGGGCGATTCCACTCCCAAAACAGGCGAAAAGTCGGCATAACTGACAAACCGACTCATGCCTTTGGCGTGCACGTACAGGATATGCGCCCAGCACTCGAAGCGATATATTTGTTCTACCTTGATTTTCAGCAGCCGCGCGATCGCCTCTTTCGTCACAAACCGGCTCAATCTGTGTCTGGGGGTTGATTTTCGCGAAAATTTTGTTAACATGATATTAAGCAAATCCTTTGTAAAGAGTGCAAACTTTTGTAAAGGGATTGAATTTGGATAGGCGATCGCTTTTTAGTTTTCCAGACCTGGGGGCGATCGCTTTTTACGATATTTTTATTAAAAACTAAATCTAGTTTTTTGTCAATGGGTTTAATTAGATTGCGGGTTAAAGAATTTGCTGCTGAGAAAGGCTGGACGATCAAAGAGGTTTCTGAGCGATCGGGAGTCATTTACAGCACACTCACCACCTATTCACGTTCTCCGGGGATGGCAATGGTTGATTTTACTTGTCTGCTGAAGTTGGCACGTACTTTTGATGTGATGGTGGAAGATTTGGTTGAGGTCGTCAAAGAGTAGTCGATCGCTTTTTACAGTACAATCGGATGACTTATCTCAATCACTTGTCAAGAGCTTATGGGCTTAATTAAGTTGCGGGTGCGAGAATTCGCTGCCGAGAAGGGCTGGACGCTGAAAGAAGTTTCAGAGCGATCGGGAGTAGTCTACAGTACGCTCAGAACCTATGCCCGATCGCCTGGATTAGCAACAGTTGACGTGACAGCCTTGCACAAGTTGGCGAGGACTTTTGATTTGCCGATCGAAGATTTGTATGAGATTGTGCAGGAATAGTCGAGCGCTTTTAGGAACTAATTATCCAGTCAATATTATTCGACAGTTGCTAGCATCTGATTGACAGACTCACCCCGTTGTAGTGCTTCCCAATCCGATGTAACAGGTTGGTAAGAACAGTAACACACCACAATTCGCTCCTCAGTATCGGAAGCAAAAAACTGCTGAACGCGAGTAACTACCCAATCTCCATCTTTCCCGTGGGTGACTCCATTACCCGGGTCAGATAAATTTTCATAATCGCGGGTTTTGTCCCCTACTTGAGGAATTTTTGGGTTTTCTTCCCAAGTCCAATTTTCCCAAAGTATATTAGTGAGACCGCCCCTCGGCATAAGCTGACGTTCTTCCCAGCCGGGATCACTCATGCTTTCGGTTTTGTAGACAATCCAGATTTTTTTTGCCATTTTTTTAAAGACGATCGCACAATCGCGTTCAATACTTCGACTATATCAGAGGTGAAAGCTCGTGCAGCCGAATTATCTTAAAAAAAGCGCCTGAGTTCCCTCAGACGCCTACCATAAAATCAACAAATTGTCAACCCTAACCTAACCATTCAAAGCCTCAGCACCGCCGCAAACTTCCAGGATTTCCTGAGTAATTGCCGCTTGCCGCGCCTTGTTATAAGTCAGCGTCAAACTACCGATCAAATCGCTAGCATTCTCACTAGCATTGTTCATCGCCGTCATCCGCGCCGCCAACTCGCTAGCAGCAGACTCTTGCAAAGCCCGCAGCAATTGGTTGTTCAAATACAAGGGCAAAAGAGCATCCAGAATTTGCGCCGGATCTTGCTCAAAAATCATGTCGCGGGGCAAACTCTTCTTAGTAGGTGCAGAAACCTTTTCGCGCGATACTTGAAACTCTCCGCCTTTGCTAGTCAAGCGGAAGATTTCATCGTCTTGCACTTCAAAACCTTGGGGGTCGAGGGGCAGCAAAGTTTGAATTACCGGACGCGAACTAATTAGCGACACAAACTTGGTGTAAATTAGCTCAACTCTGTCCACAGTTCCCGACAGGAACAAAGAAAGCAATTCGTCAGCAATTTGTGCAGCTTCCGGTGCTGTGGGAATTTGTTCCAAGTTAGCGTAAGTAGCATCAATCGGCTGTTCGCGGCGCTGGAAATACTGAGTAGCTTTGCGTCCTACCAATACGTATTTGTAGTCTAAGCCTTCAGCTTTGATTTCCTTAGCGCGATTTTCGGCGTATCTGATGATGTTGCTGTTGTAGCCGCCGCACAAACCCCGATCGCCCGAAACTACCAACAGTCCCACAGATCGCACTTCGCGTTTTCTCAGCAGCGGCGAATCCAGGTTTTCAAACTGCAAGCGTTCCGCCAAACCGTACAATACCTCTGCCAGCCGATCGGCAAAAGGCCGAGTTGCAGTCACCTGTTCTTGAGCGCGGCGCACCTTAGCAGCGGCCACCAAGCGCATTGCTTCTGTAATCTTTTTAGTGTTCTTGACCGACTTAATGCGATCGCGAATAGTTTTCAGATTTGCCATAACTTTCTCCTTACATCCTTGCCCGCATCTTCTTAATTAAAACCGCAGATTAACGCAGAGTAACGCAGAGCAACTTCAGATTATCTGCGTTAATCCGCGTTCATCTGCGGTTCAAAATTTCTACTTTTCTACGCAGAAACTAGAAAACTTTGCTTGTATTCAGTGATGGCTTCTTTCAGCAGTTTCTCAGCTTCATCAGTCAAGGCCTTTCCGCCTTGAACAATTTCGCCGTACTTCGGCTTGCTAGTCCGCAAATAGTCGCGCAAACCAACTGTAAACTTGCTGACTTTTTCCACAGGAATGTCATCCATATAGCCGTTAATACCGGCATAGATTACAGCCACTTGTTCGTTCATCGGCAGAGGCGAACTTTGCGGCTGTTTCAACAGTTCCCGCAAGCGCTGGCCCCGCGACAATTGATTCTGAGTAGCTTTATCCAAGTCAGAAGCAAACTGAGAAAATGCTGCCAGTTCTTCAAACTGCGCCAATTCCAGTTTCACCTTACCGGCTACTTTTTTCATCGCCTTAGTTTGAGCCGCCGAACCTACCCGCGATACCGAAATACCGGGGTTTACTGCCGGACGCAAACCAGCGTTAAACAAGTCAGAAGAAAGGAAGATTTGACCGTCGGTAATCGAAATTACGTTCGTCGGAATGTAAGCAGAAACGTCACCAGCTTGGGTTTCGATAATTGGCAAAGCAGTCATGCTGCCTTCGCCCAAATCGTCGCTCAATTTAGCAGCGCGTTCTAGCAAGCGAGAGTGCAGGTAAAACACGTCTCCGGGATAAGCTTCGCGACCGGGAGGACGGCGCAGCAACAAGGACATTTGGCGGTAAGCTTGTGCTTGTTTGGAAAGGTCATCGTAAATGACCAAAGTGTGCTTGCCTTTGTACATGAAATACTCGGCTAAGCTAGCACCTGTGTAGGGTGCCAAGTATTGCAAGGTTGCGGGGTCGCTAGCGTTGGCTGCTACTACGATCGTGTAGTCCATCGCGCCCTTTTCTTGCAGGACGTTGACGATGTTAGCTACTGTAGAAGCTTTTTGACCGATCGCCACGTAAACGCAGATCACGTTTTCCGATTTTTGGTTAATAATCGTGTCGATCGCGATCGCAGTTTTACCGGTTTGTCTGTCACCGATAATCAGTTCCCGCTGTCCTCTTCCCACCGGAATCATCGCATCAATAGCGGTAATTCCTGTTTGCATCGGTTCGTAAACAGAACGGCGAGAAACAATCCCCGGTGCCGGAGATTCAATCAAGCGAGATTCAGTAGTTTTAATGTCCCCTTTGCCGTCAATCGGACGGGCCAAAGCATCTACTACCCGTCCCAACATTGCTTCACCCACGGGGACTTCAGCAATTCTGCCAGTAGCTGTTACCACCGAACCTTCTTCGATGCCGAGTCCTTGTCCCATCAGCACAGCGCCGACGTTATCTTCTTCCAAGTTCAGTGCAATACCAACAGTGCCGTCGGCAAATTCTAGCAATTCCCCGGACATAGCTTTATCTAAGCCATAAATCCGGGCAATACCGTCGCCTACTTGCAGAACCGTACCGACGTTAGAAACTTTAACATCTTGGTCGTACTGCTCAATTTGCTGGCGAATAATGCTGCTAATTTCGTCTGGTCTGATTGCTGCCATGTCAGTTGTCAGTTATTATTTGTCAGTTGTCCGTTGTCAGTTGTCAATTGTCAGTTGTTCAAAACTACTAACAGTTAACCGCTAACTAAATTAGCTAATAGTTATCAGCTATTAACTATTAAGAATTCAAGCGAAATCCCAAGCGGCGCAATTGTCCTCGCAGGCTGGCATCAATCACTTGAGAGCCTACTTTAATCACGACTCCGCCGATTAAATCTGCGTCTATTTTGGTTTCAATTTCTACTTGCCTTGCGCTTGTCATCGCCTGCACTTTCTCGCGAACAGTTTGCTGCTGAGCGTCTGAAAGCGGGACAGCCGAGGTAACTTCCGCCAAAACAGTTTGGTTGAGTTCTCGGAGCTCGGTCAAGTATTTTTTGCCAATTCCTTCTAAAAAAAGAATCCGTCCTTTGTCTACTAACAGCCGCAAAAAGTTCCGCATCAACGGGTTCATTTCTGATCCCGCTATTCGATCGATTACGGCTTTTTTATCCTGCGGTTTCACCAGTGGACTGCCTAGAAACAGGCGCAGTTCCTCGGAATTTTCTAGCAGGTTCAGCAAGGAGCGGATATCTTCGCCGAACTGCTCTGAGAGGTTGTTAGACTTAGCCAGTGACATCAAAGCGGATGCGTAAGGCTGTAAGACTTCGGTGCTGACTTTACTCACTTTCTAGCCTCCCAGTAACGCAATGCTGCGATCGATTAATTGGTGTTGAGCGTTTTCGTTCAAGCTAGTTTTTAGCTGGCCTTCCACCCTTTCTAATGCCATAGATACAACAGCAGATCTGAGTTGGGCGATCGCTCTTTCTCGATCTGCTTCCAACTCTTGACCTGCTGTTGCTTTCATGCGTTCAACTTCCTGCGCTGCCTGAGCTAGAATTGCTTCTTTGGCTTTCTTCGCATTTTCTTCAGCAGCGGATCGAATCCGTTCCGCTTCTGCTTGCGCTTGAGTCAATTTTTGCTGTTGCTCTGCTAGAGCTGCTGCTGCATCTTTTTGGCGAGTTTCTGCTTCTTTAATTGCCTCTTCGATGCCGGAGCGTCTTTCGCTGAGGATGTTCCCTAAAAAGCCGCGCCCGAAGTAAAACAGCAATCCAATAACAATGATCAGGTTAATCAGGTTGGTTTCTAAAATATCGAAATTTAAACCGAAACCACCTTCCCCGCTAGCTTCTGTGGCTAGCAATAAAACAGTCCCCATGATACTCTTCCATAATTGCGCGTGCAGGTTTGGTGAACCGATTTTAGATTTGAGTATTTACCCAAAATCTCAAACTGTTCGATCGAGCTATTTGACCAGTGCAGTGCCTAATAGCTTTTCAAGAATTTGTCGGCTCAGGACATCTACTTCTTGCTCCAGCGAGCGCATTGCCTCTTGTTTTTGTTGCTCAATCTCTTGTCCTGCCTTTTCTCGCGCCACTTGAGCTTCTTTTTGAGCCTCAGCTACTTTTGCCGACGCGGTTTTTTGGGCATCTGCTTGAGCCGCAGCAATTACTGCTTGAGACTGTTTGCGAGTTTCTCCCAGTTTTTGTTCGTATTCCTGCGCTAATTTCTGAGCTTTCGCCAAGCGTTCCCCAGCAGACACTTGAGTGGTGCGGATGTATTCATCCCGCTCGTCGAGCATCTTTGTCAGGGGCTTATAGAAAACAGCGTTCAGGACTACCATCAAAACTAGGAACTGCAACGCCATAAAAGGCAAAGTTGCATCAAAATCAAACACTTTTAGTTCCTCCTTTGTTTTGGGGCGGAAAGACATCCGCCCCTTTTTGCAGTCCTTCAGTATTAAGCGAAGGGATTAGCAAACAGCAGCACCAATGCAATAACCAGACCGTAGATGGTCAGGGATTCCATGAATGCTAAGCTCAGCAGGAGAGTCCCGCGAATTTTGCCTTCTGCTTCCGGCTGGCGGGCAATACCTTCTACTGCTTGACCCGAGGCATTACCTTGACCGATGCCAGGTCCGATCGCGCCCAAACCAATAGCTAAACCTGCGGCGATAACTGAAGCAGCAGCAACTGTCGGATTCATGATAAATTTCCTTAACTTTGTGTACAGATTGAAAAACAGATAGTGCGTAATTGGTAATTGGTAATTGGTAATTAGTCATCAGTCATTAGTCATTGGACTGCTGATTTCTGACATATCGCTATTAGCCATTAACCAATTCCAGAGTGTTAATCGTGGTGTTCGTCGCCGTGTCCTTCCAATGCTTCGTGAATGTAAGCTCCTGCCAAGGTGGCAAATACCAAAGCTTGAATCGCACTGGTAAACAGACCCAACATCATTACGGGCAGAGGTACAAACAGGGGAACTAACAGCACCAGCACCGCTACCACTAATTCATCCGCTAAAATGTTACCAAATAAACGGAAACTTAGGGAAAGAGGCTTGGTGAAATCTTCCAAGATGGCGATCGGCAACAAAATTGGGGTTGGTTCGATGTACTTACTAAAGTAACCCAAACCCCGCCTGCTGAAACCCGCATAAAAATATGCCAGAGAAGTCAGCAAAGCAAGTGCTACCGTCGTGTTGATGTCGTTGGTCGGAGCAGCTAGTTCGCCTTCTGGCAACCTAATTAGTTTCCAAGGAACTAAGGCCCCCGACCAATTCGATACAAAAATAAACAGGAACAAAGTGCCAATAAATGGCAGCCAGGGACGGTACTCTTTCTCGCCGAGTTGATTTCTAGCCAAGTCTCGAATGAATTCTAAGGCGTACTCCATGAAATTTTGCATTCCGCGCGGAATTCTCTGCATATTGCGAGTTGCCGCCAGGGAAGCTATCAGGAGCAGAGCAATCACAATCCAGGAGGTGATGAATACCTGCCCGTGAACTTTGAGATTGCCTATGTGCCAGTAGAAATGCTTGCCAACTTCCAACACAGCGAAGGGAAGAGCATTAAAGGCATTTAAGACATTTAGCATTTCCATTCACAAGAAGTTCACACAGTGGAGGGTTCACCGACTGCCTGACCCATTGACGGGATCGGGAATGAACAGGCTTTGCAGCATATAAAACACGAGCGCGCCCTTATATGTCAGAAATCCCAAAAATACGGGCAAAATGTGTAGCTGATTCCACTGAGTTGCTACTACAATCAACCCAATAAATACAGCCAACCGATTTTTACTCAGACTCCTCTTTTGCGGGCCGAGGCGCTCAACGTCTTTGGCCAACATTCTCAAGTAAACCACACCTACGATCGCCCCAATCAAGTAATTTAGGGCAATGTTGAGCGAATAAAAAATCCACACAGAGATAAAAATTATTCCCGTGAAAGCGAGTGTGACTACAAACAACTGTTGCTGAAGTTTGTAGAAATCTTGCATAGCATCAGTGGACTCCGGTTCGGACGAACCTGTCTGAGAGATGTCCTGCGTTTGGGCGGTGGATGCGCGAGATTGATCTGACAAGGTTACTTGACTTTCAAAGCAGTCGGTGTTAGTTGACTCCCACTACAATTAATTCGGTTGAAACCGTCTTGTAGCGACAAGTGTGACAAACGTTACAGATCGCACACTTCACATCGAATAATACCACGTGCAGGTAACATAACTTAAAAAAAATGAATTTTTTGATGGGTTTCTCAGAACGGTCTGCCTGAGCCACTTGACCTCGCTCGGCGCGGGGGCAGAACCGTTCCGAAGCCTGAAGCTAGAAGGCTTTTATGCAGACAGCCGCAGATTTTATGAATATTTATAATGTTGTCGCGATCGCCCGTCTTCTGGACTCAACTTTAGCACTTTTGCGGCGATAGCGATGAACGGTGAGGTTCTAACCAGCAACCAGCGTCAATCACTGCGGTCGAAACTACTCCCAGTTGGTGAGGGCAGAGGGGTACGGGATCGTTCTCCAGCCAGATGGGGGTACCATCATCGGTTCGTAGCAAGCAACATTATCAAAGGTTTCAGGCTGTGCTTTGAACTCAACTTGTTGTCCGGGCCGATACCCGAATGCTTCGTCTCAGTCTACATCTGCACAGAAGTCCGCGATCGGCTTCCTGTAATTAGTAGTCTTTGATACTGATTTTAGAGGCGATATCTGAAAATAGCCAGCATTTAGTAGTTTTAGATACAAAAAATAACTTGACAGGAGTCTATGCACAGGCGGTTCGTGCAGTCTTGTGCGGGACTGTTAGCCAGAGTACGAACTAGAGGCAGGGCAAGTGACCTATGATTCAACGAGGTGAAACTCTTTAACAGCCGGGAGAAAGTTTTTATTTTCGTGGCTCGATCGACTAAGCTTGATCAAAGCAAATCGCTGTAGAGGCTGCAAATTCGCCCACTGTGCCAAAGAAATTGTCACCCCGAGCTCTTGCGCTTTTGCAGAAACTGACTCGGGTACAGTTGCAGCATCCATCCACGGGGGATTTTCATCAACCGCCAAATCAGTTCCCGGTTTGCCTGTGTGTTGAATTAATATTTTATTTAGCTGTTCTCGGTAATCAATAATTTCTGCTGGTGTCAAGCAAGGTTTCTCTACAAGGATTTCACGTTCTGCTTGGTTAAAATGATTCCAATCCTGCAACTTTAATTTAATACCGCAAGTATCTAACTTGAGACGTACCTGCATCGGGATGCAGCGCAGGGCTTCCACAAAATCAGCTTCAAATTCAAAAAACATATATTTAGCAAGTTTATTTGAGTTGTGAATGATATTTTTTTTATTAACCGCAGAGGGCGCAGAGGGCGCAGAGTAAGAGAGGAGGGGGAAGGTGAAAAGAAATTGATGCAGGTTTATTGCTCTCTATCAATAATTGCAGAAAATCGAGTCAGCATTTATAATTAAATAATATTACAAACTATTGACATGGATACCGTAGACTACCTTCGGATTAGCTTGATTGACCGCTGCAACTTCCGCTGTCTCTACTGTATGCCGGAAGGTAGCGAGTTGGACTATGTATTGCAGCAGCAGTTGTTAACTCACTCGGAATTGCTAACTCTGCTGCGCGAAGTTTTTATACCCGTGGGATTTACCAAGTTTAGGTTGACGGGTGGGGAACCGCTGCTGCGGCCTGGGGTGGTGGAATTGGTGAGGTCGATCGCATCTTTGCCCCAAACGCGAGATTTATCCATGACAACCAACGGATTTTTGCTCGCCGGAATGGCCGAAAATCTCTACAGTGCAGGTTTGCGCCGGATTAATATCAGTTTGGATTCGCTGGAACCGGAGACTTTCGATAAGATAATTGGTAGTCGGGGGCGTTCTCGATGGACGCAGGTTTGGGAGGGAATTCAAGCGGCTTATCAAGCTGGATTCGACCCGTTAAAACTGAATGTTGTGGTAATTCCCGGTGTCAATGACGGCGAAATATTGGATTTAGCAGCGTTAACAATTAACCGGAATTGGCACGTTCGATTTATTGAGTTTATGCCGATCGGGAATGGGGATTTATTTGGCGATAAAGGTTGGGTAGCATCAGCCGAATTGCGGCAACAAATTAGCGACAAATACGGGTTAGCAGAATCGGGAGTTCGCGGTAACGGGCCGGCGGATGTGTTTCAAATTCCGGGGGCGAAGGGTACTTTAGGATTTATCAGTCAAATGTCGGAGTGTTTTTGCGATCGCTGCAACCGGATGCGTTTGTCTGCAGACGGGTGGCTGCGGCCTTGTCTGCTGAACGAAACAGGTCAAATTGACTTAAAAACTGCTCTCCGCAGCGGGACTCCTACAAGCGAATTGCGCGATCGAGTGCAGCAGATATTGAATATTAAACCGGAGATTAATTTCAAGCAGCGAGATTCGGGAACTACTCAAGGAAATTACAGCCGCACCATGTCTCAAATCGGCGGCTAAAGTTCCCCTTCCAAGACTTGTTGGGCCGTCAAGTTCAACTGCGGAAAAGTCGGCGATATCAGCGCTTGTTCCCCTTGAAAAACCCCAACTTCGACATACTCACCTGATTCTAGTCGTAGTACCGCTACTATCTCCTCTTGAGGGTCAACAATCCAATATTCAGGGATACCCCGCGCTGCATATTGAGCTCGTTTACTAATGTAATCGCGATCGCGCCCAACTCTACCTGGACTAACAACCTCGACAACCAACTGAGGAGGTGGCATAGTTTGGGTGATGGTTAGCCTGGTTGCTGTCAGCAAGATGTGTTCGGGGCGCAAAACCACCAAATCTGGGTAGCGGTTAGCTGCGTCGCCCTCCCGCAGGATCGGAACTTGGATTTCGCACATATGTGTTCTGATCAGCCTCAGTGGGATGAACCCGCTACTAGCCAGAGTGAATAGTAGATAGTTAGCAATGAAATTGTTGGGGCCCGATTCTGGTGGCAATGTTACTAACTCTCCGTCAATTAATTCGTAGCGGTTGTCGGTGTCGTCCTCATAGGTGAGGTACTCTTCAAAGGTAAGTTTCTGTTTGTGGGCTTGTGTCATCTTTTACCTTCCAGGATTGCTATTGTTATTAAAATATTTACACATCCGAGGGAAGCGGTGGCCGCAGTGATTTTCATTGAATTAACAAGCTGGGTAGCACTGTCTGATCGACACGGGGCGATCGACTCGACACCACAAGCAAGGCTACAAAATGCACCATCTGGCGGGGTCTAGCGGGTTTTGGGATATTCCACCTGTGGCAGTAGCAAGGCTGGCAGAGTTGCATCACAGGCAAAGTTTGCGGGTTTAGCGTGGGTCTAACGTCTGGCAAGGTTGCCACGGTCGGAGCGTTTTGAATTGCTTGTGGTGTAAAGTTTTCGCTTCAAACCATTAGACGTAAAAGGTTGATGTCTTTAAAATGTTTTGTGTTAAACTACTTTACTGTAATTTAGGAAAGTTTTTTTATGATTACATCATATATAATGATGCGTACCTTTAGAAATGATTCTTTATCTCAATCTCTTGAAGATAGTTTTACTGTAACCGAGATTGCTAGGTAGGATTTTGATTTGGGTTTAAACGTAGGCGAGTTAATTAAAATTAGTAATCTAACATATTCAGAACTAGAAAAAAGTGTTGAAGTTATAGTTAAAAGTAAATCAAAAGTTTTAAAAGAAGAAATGGTGAGTGTTAACGAAACCAAATTTATAATAGGTATTGAGTATATTGTAGAACCTTCTTTTAATGGTAAAGAAAAAAGTTTAATATCTTCAGATACTGATTTGTTTCTAATGGAATTGGTAGAACTTGCTGAGAGACATTCAATAAGTACCTATATCACTCTTTTTGTTCAAGGTACAGTTATTAGCGGTTACTTGATCAGTGAGGATTCTTTTTTTAGGCTGATGAAACATATCCTTATAGATACTGTTTCAATTTATCCTACGCTTGAAAGTATAGAAAAATTATTAGATACATTTAGATATTTTAAAAATAAACATTATCACCGTCAAGAACAAAAAGAAGTCATAGATCGTGAGTTTATTTATTTAACTTCTCCAACGATTATATTTGGAAATTCTGTAATTGGAACCACGACAAGTGGTCTTTGGCGAGGACGATTAAGCCGTATTGATGGATTTGTGCTAGGTGATTCAAAAGATAATAATTTATGCGAGCTTAAAGATTGGCAGAAAAGTTGGAATAAAGATGAAAATGATTTTAATTTTTGATATCAATAGTGTTTTTTAGTCTATCTACTAACAATAAAACTAAATGTCGATTCTGGATAACCGTACTTTATTAGGACGGTATTTACTTATTTTATTTTTCTGATATTCGCTACCTTTAATAAATTAATTTTGGTAACAATATGGCTGCAACTCCAAAATGTCCTAATTGTCAAGCGTTAAATAATTTTGAGTCAATACCTATTAAAGTTCGTAATCATACTGTTGAATTAGTTTCTATCCAGTGTGCTAATTGTGGTACAGTTGTGGGAATTATGGACTACCATTCTATTAGTGTCTTAATTTATAAGTTGGCGCAAAAGCTTAAGATTGATTTGAATTCTCCTTATTAGCATATTTCTAAAAAATCGTGTTTTTGATTGATTTTTAATGGTTTAGTTATTGGCTATGACTATACCCATACCTTAATGAATCTTCAAGGGTTACAGGACTTAGGCGGGAAAATGTGAGTATCCCCGGCTAGCTTGATTTATAGATGTTTCAGCCTCTAAATCAGGATATGCTCTTATCCTGATTTTGTAAAATAACGTGCCTGATATTTGTCTTATTAACTAGACATCTCCAAAATAGTAACATTATGTGGTAAAAGAACATAAGAAACATTTTTTACACAGAAACATGAGCGACATCCTGAATCATATTGAAGAGAATCATAAAGAAACACAGCGATTAATTGGTCGGGAATATGAACAGTTACAACAATTGCTCCAAAATGCCGAACGAGTACATCATGAAAAACAAGCTTTACTAGAATCCAAGAAAGTGAGAATTATTGCGCGTGGAGGAGGTCGAAAACCCAAACTATCTATTCCCGAACAAATAATTTTAACCTTGGTTTATCTTAGGCATATGACAACATTTCAACTTCTGGGCATCCAGTTTGGAGTAAGTGAGTCTACAGCTAATGATACATTTAACTATTGGTTTCCGCGCCTGCGAGAATTGCTACCATCTAGCTTGCTGGAACAAGTAAAAAAAAACGCTGCTGACCACGCAATAGTTAAGGAAATACTCACAGAATATGAATTAATAGTAGATACCTACGAACAAGTCAGAGAAAGACCTGGAACTCGTGATGAACAAGAAAAATACTTTTCAGGCAAGAAGAGTAATCATACATTTAAAAGTCAAATAATTATCCTGCCAGATGGTAGAGATATAGTTGATGTTGTGGCAGGAGAACCTGGACCTAAAAGCGATATAACCTTATTCCGAGAATATCGCTCAGAGTTTGATCCTCAACAAAGATTTAAGGGAGATAAAGCTTACGTTGGAGAATATTTAATAACAACTCCCATTAAAAAACCCAGGAAAGGAGAATTAACAAACGAACAAAAAGAACAAAATAAAGCGTTTTGTGCTCGCCGAATTTTTGTGGAACATCGAATTAGAACGGTCAAGATATTTCGAGTTGCCCAAGAAAGATTTAGATTAAATCCCCAAAAATATGAGCAAGTAATTTTAACGATTTGTGGAATAGTAAGGTTGCGAATTGGAGCGCTAATATTACCATTATAAAAAGCGGTGCAGGCGTCCGATTAAAATTAACCCAGCTCACTCAATATTTTGCTCTAATTATCAACAATAAATATCTCTAAGTCTTGTTTTCTCGTGCACACTAGCTAATTTAGGATAATTACATTTACGTCAAAGAGCTTAACTACACAGAGGCTTTGACTGTTTTCGGAGATGTCTACTGGTTCCCAGGCTCTAGCCTGGGAACCGAGAGCCAGAGGCTCTGCCTCGCTAGCGGATAAAAACAAAAACAGGAGGCAGATGCTCATGGAATGTGTTCCCAGGCTCTAGCCTGGGAACGAGCAAACACCTACGCTTTGCGCTTCCGACGGCGAATCAGCACACTCATCACTTGCTTCGGATTAGCTGCACGTTGTAGGGGACTCCAATCGCCAACTTGGGCAAATCCCAGGCGGTACAAGGTGAGTATGGTTTCCCTGACACCCTTGGGCGAACCTGTCACCGTTAGACAAACCACATCCTGTTCCGATTCTGCTGCTGAGTCGTTATTTGGTCGTGCAAATTTGTTGTCGTCAGGCAAGAATTCCTGTGACATAATATGTTCTCCTGGTTTTGGGTTTTCTAGAAAAACCCAAAAACCCAGCCGCCCCGCTTTTCAACGCATAGCAGGGCGGCTACAGAGAGTGTTATCATACTCCGTTAGCCTCCAGACTGCTGATACCAGTTTGGCGGTTATGCTGTCCATTGCTGCTCGCAACAGCTTTGGGCAGTGCAACTAGATTTTTGGGCGACGCGGGCTACTTCCTCTACAAGCAAAGCAACCTCTAACTTCAAAGCGTAGCCGCAGACGGGGGCCTGTGTCAATCCATTTGGGATTTTAGGAGTAAGATTAAATGAACCGCGAAGGCACGAAGGACGCGAAGGAAGAGAAAGAAAGAGATGCAGTTCTTCCTTCGCGCTCTTGGCGTCTTCGCGGTTCGTTCAAATAATGAAAAAGCCCTATAATTTCGGTGTTAGCAAAATGAGCTGTTTTGATAAGATCGATCGCACTTCATCCAATCCCATCTCCACATCCGCCAAAATCTCTCCCACAGTTTTGGTATTGCAAGCTTGCAAAAACTCAAATTCCGCACTTGACAAATTGAGCAATTGGTAGTTGCAATCAAACACTTGTTGACTGGGCCAACCGTGCATACACACACTCAACTCTGGAATTGCCGCCAAAAGTGCCTTATCGTCCGACCAATCAATCTTATTAACAGGCTTTTTCCCCAAGAAAAACTCGTAATGAGTGATTTCCGTATCCAACAATTCAATTAATCGATAAAGCTCCCGTTCCGTCAAACCCTGAGCTCTTTCTATCAATTCCGGCGCTTTCCCCAAAAGTCTTTCTAACTGCCAATATCCCGGATTTGAGAAACCGATAAATTCCAATCCCGAAGCATCAATTAACTCGAACAAAGTCTCAATATTGTAGTCAATTTCCTGCGGGTGAACGTACATATCAGCAAAACATTCGTCTCGCTGATTTTCTCCTGCCCAACGCTGCTTTTCGTACTTGACAAGACGGTTGTTTTCTGGTAAAGAAGCAAAGATTTGACGGCCGACTTTCACACCATCGGGATAGTCACCTTTTTGGGTGCCTTGGAGAAGTCCGATCGCCCTTTGCATGAGTTGAATTTCCCAGCGTCCGAGCTCAGCATACACAAAAACGTGCATCAAACCGCCCTCCGCCAACTTCGCCGCCAGCGCTTGAATGCCCCGGATCGGATCGGGTAAGTGGTGGAGTACGCCGACGCAGTTGATCAAATCAAACTCGCCCTCTAACTCGGCGGCATCGTACAAGCTGAGGTGGCGAAAATCGGCGGCTCGCGCGCCCGATCGGCGACAGCGTTCTTGTGCTACTTTCAAAGCACCCTCGCTCAGGTCGATCGCCGTCACCGAAGCTTCGGGATTGAGGTGAATCAGATAATCGGTACTCGAACCAGTGCCGCAGCCAGCATCTAAAATCCGAATATCGAGTTTTGGCGGCTTTTGGCCGGTGCAAAAATTGTAAGCATCAGGCCAACTCCAGCGCCAGTTGTACCCAGGGGGCGGTTCATCTGACAAAGGATCGGGCGGGAAAGGGAAAGTATCGTAAAGCCGCCGCACGGCAGCACTGATATCAGGCGTAGTATCCATAGGTGAGGTAGTAGTGCGTGGGTTTTGAGATTGGTTGTCAGTAGCTACGGGCGAACAGCGCTACGCGATGCACTTCTATTGCTTCGTTACTCGCAACCAAAGTGTCGCTTCGTCAAGTTGGGCAAGCCTGAAAGAAAGGGATCGGGCGATCGACTAACCCCTGATAGCCAAGCCCTGACAGCTTCTGCGTAATAAAACTTATCATTTTTTCTCATATACGCTCTCTTAAATCTATACAATAAATCTCGGCAGGCTTTTTAACAAACAAGGACTGTCAATAACCCACCGCTGAGCTTTCGGGTAAAGCGGAGGCGTCTCTCAAGAGAGCAAGAGGCCCAGAAAAAGGCAGAAGAAAATTTTAGATTTTCTTTTCCCTTAATTGACGGCACTTGCTGCAATCGCCCAAAGGCAACTATCCTGCCAAGTCTTTGTTTCCACGGGTTTACGGGCGGAGCTCCGCGGAGGGAGTGCCCCCTGCCTGCCTTCGGGTCGGACATTTCCCGGCAGAAAGATGAAACCAAAACATTTTAATCTAAGAAAGTAAGCGCGCCCGAACCTCGTGACAGGTAAAGGCAAAAAGTAAACAAAGCAAAAATACCTAATTTTACCTGCATGAGAAGGCAAGGTTAGTCTGGGTAAATGCTTCAACGATTTAGATAGGGAGCTAAGGAGTCTAATGACTGTAAAGGCAAGTGGTGGAAGCTCAGTTGCACGTCCGCAACTATATCAAACTGTACCAGTCGCAACAATTTCGCAAGCAGAACAGCAAGACCGCTTCCTACAGCGGGGCGAACTCAGCGAACTGGCAAATTACTTCAGTTCAGGGGCTCTTCGGATCTCGATTTCTGAGACGCTGACCCAAAACTCGGAACTGATTGTATCCCGCGCAGCCAACCGGATTTTTACCGGCGGTTCCCCGCTGGCATTTTTGGAAAGACCGCAAGAACCTGTGATGGCTGTAGCAGGCGCGGCTCGCGGCGGCTCGGCGAATGTCTCTGAAGGCATGAAACTAGGAAATGTCACCTACGTTGAAGGTCGCGCAGGCGGCGGCAACGGCTCAGGCGGCGGCGGCGGATTCTTGGGGCTGGGAAATCTGTTTTCTGGCAACGGTGGCGGCTACAACGGCCCAATCCCAGCAGGATTTCAGCCGATCAATGTCTCGCGCTACGGCCCGGGCAACATGACCAAATCTCTGCGGGACTTGAGCTGGTTTTTGCGCTACATCACCTACGCGATCGTAGCTGGCGACCCGAATATTATTTCGGTGAACGTGCGCGGACTGCGGGAAATCATCGAAAATGCTTGCTCTTCGGCGGCCACAATTGTGGCAATGCAGGAAATGAAGGCAGCATCTTTGGGCTATTTCCGAAACAATGCAGAGGCCGCGGCGATCGTCGGACAATATTTCGAGGTAGCGATTACCGAATTCAAAGCTCCCACACCTTCAGACAAGGTGCGGCAGCGCGAAAGCAACGACCAGCAAGGGCTGCAACTGCCTCAAATCTACTTCAACGCAGCCGAGCGACGGTCGAAATTCGTCATGAAAACCGGCCTGTCTTCGGCCGAAAAGCTAGAAGTAATCAAAGCAGCTTACCGCCAAGTATTCGAGCGCGACATTAGCCGCGCATACAGCCAAAGCATTTCTGACCTGGAATCCAAGGTCAAAAACGGCGAAATCTCGATGAAAGAGTTTATCCGCCGATTGGGTAAATCTCCTCTGTACCGCCAGCAATTCTACGAGCCGTTTGTCAACAGCCGTGCTGTAGAATTGGCCGCCCGTCACTTCCTAGGCCGCGGTTTAAGCTCGCGGGAGGAGTTCAGCAAGTATTTTGCGATCGTCACTAAAGGCGGTCTGGCAGCCCTCGTAGACGCGATGGTTTATTCCCAGGAATATTCCGACTACTTCGGCGAAGAAACCGTGCCTTACCTGCGCGGTTTGGGTCAAGAAGCTCAGGAATGTCGCAACTGGGGCCCGCAAATTGATTTGTTCAATTTCAGCGCTCCGTTCCGCAAGGTTCCTCAGTTCATCACTTTGTTTGCGGGCTACACTCAGCCGCTACCAGACCAGCACGTTTACGGTGTTGGCAATGACCCCTTAGAAATTCAGTTCGGCGCGATTTTCCCGAAAGAAACTCGCAACCCCAAAAACCGTCCAGCTCCCTTCGGCAAAGACACTCGCCGTATCCTGATCCGTCAAGGTGCGGGGATTGACAATCAGTTGAGCAATCCGGCGGCTCGCGGTGCTGCTCCTGGTTCTCTGGGCCCCAAGGTCTTTAAATTAGACCAGTTACCGAGCAACTATGTTGCTTCCAAGAAAACTGCCCGCGGTGCCTCCAGCAGCTACAGCAATGCTTCCAGTGTCAAATATACCGAAAGTTCCACTCAAGCGGTGATTCGGGCTGCTTACCTGCAAGTGTTCGGTCGCGACGTGTTCGACGGCCAGCGCCAAAAGGTGGCGGAAATTAAGCTGGAAAACGGCGACATTCCGATGCGCGAGTTTATTCGGATGTTGGCGAAGTCTGACGTGTTCCGCAATATGTACTGGAGCAAGCTGTACGTTTGTAAGGCGATCGAGTACATTCACCGCCGACTCCTGGGACGCCCTACCTACGGCCGCCAGGAAATGAACGCTTACTTTGACATTTGCGCCAAGAAGGGTTTCTACGCGCTGGTCGATGGCATCATCGACAGTCTGGAGTACAACGAAGCTTTCGGGGAAGATACAGTGCCCTACGAGCGCTACGTGACTCCCGGTGGTTTGTCGATGCGGACGATGCGATCGAGTTCCGTCGCTGAGCAAAATCTCCAAGCTCAGGTTGCGGACACGCCTCGGTTTATCGAACTCGGTGTAGCAGGCGATCGGGGCGATTTGGATCTGCAAAATCGGATTGCTCAAGGTGTCAGCAAGCGACGCGAACAAACTAAGGTCTTTAAGCTGACGACTACTTCGGACAAGGTAGCTTTGAAAACTTTAATTCAAGCTGCTTACCGTCAAGTTTTTGAACGCGACTTGAATCCCTACGTTGTGAAGAATGAATTCACAGCGCTGGAAAGCAAACTTGGCAACAATGAAATCAATCTCAAGGAGTTCATTGAAAGTTTAGGTTGTTCCTCGCTGTACGTCAAACAGTTCTACGCACCTTATCCAAATACTAAGGTGATTGAGTTGGGCACAAAGCACTTCTTGGGCCGCGCTCCTCGCAATCAAGCGGAGATTCGGACTTACAACCAAATCTTGGCAAGTAAAGGGATTAAGGGCTTTATCAACGCGATGTTGAACAGCGTTGAATATGCTGATGCTTTTGGTGAGGATACTGTTCCTTACCGCCGCTTTCCGACTCTACCGGCTGCTAATTTCCCGAATACTGAAAGACTGTACAACCAGTTGACTAAGCAGAATGGTGAGATTGTGGTTCCGAGTTTTGAGCCTGCGGCTGCGATCGACAGAAGCTAGATTGATTTGAGGTTTGAGATGTTAAATTGCTGTTAATTTAACGTCTCAAATTAGTTGAAGGGCTGGTGTAGTTACCAGCCCTTTTTTTGGTATAATTTGGGGATTTTTAACCGCAGATACACGCACATGAATAGAATATGAAAGTTTTATTTGATTGGGGATAAAGAGTTTTTTA
Source organism: Microcoleus sp. S28C3 (assembly GCF_036700785.1). Taxonomy (NCBI): domain Bacteria; kingdom Bacillati; phylum Cyanobacteriota; class Cyanophyceae; order Oscillatoriales; family Microcoleaceae; genus Microcoleus; species Microcoleus sp. S28C3. The sequence goes on from NZ_JAUBPO010000025.1 coordinate 20,288, forward strand.
AATAACCGCAGAAGGCGCAGAGACCGCAGATTTAGGGAAGAGAGAGTGTGCTAAGAAACCCGGTTTTTACCAAAATAAGAGATTTAGCAAGGATAAATATAGGAAGAAACCGAGTTGTTGAAGAAAGCGTGGGTAAGCCCTAATTTAATCAAACTGCTACGATTCTAGTATCCGTTTTATTTTTGGCTGTTGTTTTTCCTAACTTTCAAGTTTACGTTATTGCGATGGAGAGGCTGGTCACAGGTCAAAACCAGGCTTCAGCAGGTGTACGCGAACGAATGGTAAGATTTATGGAAAATAGCACTGTCAGTCGATTTTAGATTTTAGATTTTAGATTTTAGATTTTAGATTTACTACACACATGAATCTGGGAAATTGAACAAGAGTCTAAAATTTTGCTCTCTCTACGACTGTTGTCCTTCGCAAGTATCCGTTTTTGGGCGGGTCAAATCTGCTGAATCGGTGCAGCAAACAGTTTTAAATTTGGCACTGGATTTGCTGCTGCAATTAGATTTGAGGTTTGAGATTTGAGCCAATCTGGACTTGATAATTGCATCGGGGCGGGTGCAAGTACCCGCCCTTTCTACATTCGGTTAACCGTACTAAAATAGCTACTTTGACGCGAGAACATTACCGCCAACTCTTCGTCTTTGATTTCAATATACAAAATCGCGATCGCCACAGACAGAGCAATTGCCTAGTTATCTATCGGGTATTAGTGACTTCCCTTAATGCCCAGCCTGCAAAAATTAGGTATAATTGGTGAGTGCGTATTTTGATAGAAGTAAAAAAAAAATACCAATGTAGGCAAGCTTCAAACCCCGATAGTGATGAGTCATTCCAAATCTAAAATCTAAAATTTTATGAGCTACATCGAGATCTTGGCGATCAAATAAAATATTAGAATAAACTGGCCACTTGTTCTGATTAGTAAAATAGCTAAATGAATAAGGTATTAGGGCATAATGTTGTGAAAGATGGAACAGGGTATGGAACTAAATTTACAGAAATTTTATAGGGCCTGCAATCCCAGCTACACCCTGGCAGTAGCAAATCAAAAAGACCGACAATACTATATCGATTTCTCATCAGTGCGGGGCGGCACAATTGTAGAACAATTGGAGCGCACCATCAGCCGCCTGTCCCCCGATGCACCTACCTGTCAATTATTCACCGGTCACATCGGCTCTGGTAAATCAACAGAATTGCTGCGGCTGCAAGCTCAATTGCAGCAACAAGGATTTCATGTTGTTTACTTTGAGTCGAGTAAAGACTTAGACATGGCAGATGTAGATATCACTGACATTTTGTTGAGCGTTGCTCGTCAGGTGAGCGAAAGCATCGAGAAAATGAAAATCAAGCTGCAACCGACTGGTTTTAAAGCTTTGCTCAAAGGGGTTGCTGAGGTTTTTCAAACTCAAATAGATTTGAGGGCTGAAGCTAATGTCCCCGGTTTTGGGGAAATAAATGCCAGCACGGAGGGAGAATTTTCTCTGGCGTTGGGAATTGGAAAAATTACTGCTAAAGCGAAAGATGCTCCGAATTTGCGATCGGAGTTGAGGCAATATTTGGAGCCGCGAACAAACGTAATTTTAGATGCACTGAATAAGGAGTTGCTGGAGCCGGCTAATCAAGAACTCAAACGCCAAGGGAAACAAGGACTTGTAGTAATTATCGACAATCTCGATCGCATACACCTGTGCGCGAAACCGACGGGGCGGCTGCAGCCGGAATACCTGTTTGTCGATCGCGGCGAACAGTTGGCCAGACTAAATTGCCACGTCGTGTATACAATTCCTTTGGTGCTGATTTTCTCTAACGATTTGGGCCAGTTGACCAATCGGTTTGGGGTAGATCCGAAGGTTTTGCCGATGGTGCCTGTGCAGTTGAGCGACGGTTCTGAGTGCTCTGAGGGTGTGGAATTGCTGCGGCAGATGGTTCTGGCGCGGGCTTTTCCGACGGTGCAGCCTTCGCAGCGCTATGCTTTGGTTGGCAAAGTTTTCGACTCTGCGGAAACTCTCGATCGCCTCTGTCGAGTCAGCGGCGGTCATGTCCGCAATTTGCTGCAACTGCTGTATAGCTGTCTGCAGAAACAAGACCCTCCTCTGTCGCGGGAAACTTTGGAAAATGTGATCGTCCAGCGCCGCCACCAGCTTACTTTGGCGATCGAACCGGATGAGTGGCAATTGCTGCGCCAAGTATCCGCTACCAAAACTGTGAGTGGGGAAACTAAATACCAAATCTTGCTGCGCAGTCTCTGGGTGTTTGAATACCGTTACGGCGAGGATTACTGGTTTGATGTCAATCCGATTTTGGCTGACGCCAAAGAGTTTCGGCACACAGTTGATAGTGGAGAGTTGACAGTTAACAGTTGACGGTTTACAGTCACTCGGCGAGGCAAATCGCTTCTGAACCAACGAAGTTCACTCCTAGCCGACAAAAGAATAAGGGCGCAACTGTAGCAGGATCTGGTATGAAAACTAACAAAACTCAACAGTCAACAGTCAACCGTTAACAGTCAACACTCAACTAACAAAAATGATTAAAGGCACTACTAAACTGTTGGGAGTAATTGGTCATCCCGTCGAACATTCTCTGTCGCCGGCGATGCACAATGCTGCTATTTCCCACTTGGGAGTCGATTTTGTTTACCTGCCGTTTCCGGTAAAACCAGGGGATTTAAAAGCTGCTCTTGCAGGATTTGCGGCGATCGGCGTTCGGGGATTTAGCATCACGATTCCGCACAAACAAGCAATCTTACCGCTGTTGTCGGAAGTTTCCCCGATCGCCCGAGCGATCGGCGCAGTCAATACCGTATACCTGACTGACAAAGGTTGGTGCGGCACAAATACTGACGTTGAAGGCTTTCTCGCGCCGCTGCAAACCCCCCCAACCCCCCCTTACCAAGGGGGGGCTAAAGACGCGATTTCTCCCTTAGAAACGGGCAATACGGCGGTCGAATCAGATTCGCCTTCCCACGAAACACGGGCTGTTGAATCCTGTCCCCCCCCTTACCAAGGGGGGGCTAGGGGGGGTTCCGATTGGAGTCAGAAAGTAGCGGTAATTTTGGGGAATGGCGGGGCGGCGAGAGCTGTTGTGGCTGGATGCGCTCAATTGGGATGTGCAGAGATTCACGTTGTCGGTCGCAGCGAACAAAATTTAGCGGAATTTCAGCAGAGTTGGGTCAATTCTCCGATGCCCGTGCAGAATTTGCAGGTCCATACTTGGGATAATTTGTCAATGTTAATCTCGCAGGCAGATTTGCTGGTGAACACGACGCCTGTGGGAATGTATCCGCAGGGGGAAAAGTCGCCGGTTGCGGATGCTGCGATCGATCGAATTTCAGCAGGTGCGATCGTCTACGATTTAATTTACACCCCTAATCCTACGCAGTTTCTCAAAGATGCGCAGCTTCGCGGAGCGCGAGCTATTGACGGACTCGAAATGCTAGTTCAACAAGGAGCAGCCGCCTTAAAAATTTGGCTGGATAGAGAATCCGTCCCAGTCGATGTGATGCGCCTCGCCTTGCAGAAGCATTTAGGCTTAAGCTAAGTAGCAATTTACAACTGAATTCGCGCTAAGCTGAGAATTAAAATATACTTGCGCTGCCATTTATGAAATTTCGAGCTATCAGCCTTTTTTTTGCTACTTGCCTGATCGGAATTTTTAGTTTGGTATTCACTCCACCTGCTTGGGCTCTGACGCAGATTAAACTTTCCGACCTTTCTTATCGCGAATGTCCGGCAGAAATGGCAGAAGGAACAGTCACCAGCGGCAGTTCTATGGAAGCTAACTGCTTTTTGATTACTGGGAAAGCTGAAAATAGCTCCGGCAAACCAGTTGTCAATGCCGATATTTTCGGCCGCATTTATGATGCCGACGAAAATCCGGTGATGCAAAACCGGACTCGCTTGGGGTCTATAGAAGAAGTTCCTCCCGGAGTTAGCGATTTTCAGCTCAGAATTTCGGTTGCCGCCAATCAACGAACACCTTTGAAGCTCAAGCAATTTAAAGCTACAGGTTTTACTGGCGTGGTTCGTCGCTAAGGAAACTCTTTGAGATTTTAGATTGCTAATTTGAGATTTTGGGTTGGCTGTTGAGAAACCGCAGTGCAGTTTTAGATTTGAGATTGGAGATTTTAGATTGTTGAGTGGCTGGCAATTTCTCATTTCTAATGTATGAGTAACTCCCCAGCTTTTCAACCGGGGAGTTCATGTCACAATCTCAAATCTAAAATTTAGTTGCCGGCAGCTAGATCTGCCAAACAATTTAGGCTAGATGCTTAAAAGCTTAAGCTTTTCCCACTACAATGATGTTTGCAAGCTGGTCAAAAGACCGATCAAGAATTCCGAGCCGAACTGAAGTACAAAAAACGCAATCAGCGGCGAAAAGTCAATCCCTCCTAAGGGGGGGATGATCGATCGGAATAGATTGAGGTAAGGGTCTGTTAACTGACTCAAAATTGAAAACGGGGGGTCGTACCAATTGATATTGGGGAACCAGCTTAACAGCACCCGAAAAATCATCAGGACTAGATAGATTTGCAGAAATGTCGCTAGCGTGGTTGCCAAAAGGCCTATTGAAGAACTCATAAATTTTGCTTGTAGTTTTGAGTAAAGTTTACAGACACTTTAACTGTGAGTTTAGCATAGCTGGGGGAGTGGGAGTGGGGGGATAGGGGGAGAGGGGGAGCGTTTTTGTTGTTCCTTGTTCCTTCTGTCTCCCGCTTTTAGCTGGAAAGATGAAGAGAGAAATGTGCGACAGTTTGCCGATCGCCCGCATCGATCTGCCAGACTAATCTAAAATTTTAAATGGATTCAGGAGTCTTGGGCGATCGAACCCTCGCTGTTGTGGGTCTGCGCGTTCCCGTTTACGTCGCCGAGTTGCAGCCGCACGTCATCTATTGCCTGATTTAGCTGGGCAATTTTATCTTCTAAACTCAGCCTTGCTACTTCCATGCTGTCGGCTTCGAGTTGACTGGCTTTCCTCTGGCGGATCTTTCTTGTCTTTGCTTCTGAAGGGTCACTCAGCAAAGTTTCCGCAGCGCGCCGCGACAGCACCGTGCCCAAAACTGCACCCACCAAGCCGCCAACGGCAGCTCCGGCAATAAATCCCCCTGTAAAACCCTCTCGATTGCTCATGGCTCAACTCAACTGCGCGATATTTCTTTGATTTGTTTATTTTGACACTCTCCCGGTGAGAAACCGGCAGACGATCGTTCGATTTTAGATTTTATACTTTTGATTAAAAAATTGAGATGCCGATCGGGAAAAGGAGCCGGAGGGACAAAAGCCCAAAGGGGCATCAATCCGGTTAGTTGTCAGGTAAGGCGAGGATTCCAACTTCAGAGTTAAAGCGGATCATTTCCAAAGATCGATCGCCATACAGGTCTTCAATGTGTTCCAAGCAGCAGTCGATCGCGAAATCGTTCAATTCAGCCGGCTCAACGCCGTACATTTCCTCAAACACCTCTGAGTCTACCCGACAAAAGCGCGGTCGATCGGCATAAATTCCGCATTCTCGGGTTGCTTTGTCAAAATTGATACACCAACCGTCGTCTCCAACTAAGCTCAAGTAGAGCGCTAATTCGTCTTCAGATAAATACTCGTCTAAGTCAGGGCGTTCTGTTGGGTCGAGGTAACAACAAGCACCGCACTGCTTTACGCAACGCCAAGTAGCCATAGTTCTATTTTAGATTTTAGATTTTAGATTTTAGATTTTAGATTGGGAGCATAATGTGGAAAATGCCAAACTTTAGGAGATTAAGGCTCTTCAAGTATATCAATTGCCAGCGCCGGAGGCGGCTATCCCGAAGGGGCGGTGCGATTTGAGATTTGAGATTTTAGATTCGGATCGCTTTCCGGGAAGGGGCATCAAGTCCCCGGTTCCCTGTGACTGGGAGGTCGATCTTAGTTTACATTTTGTTGAATTTTGTAAAGTTCCTTAAAAAATAGGGACGATAGCCCGGTAAAATCAGAAGCGGATTTTCTAATTCAACAATCTAGACTTACTCACTACAGTCAGGAGGACACATGGACTTTATAACCGATCTTTTCAGCGGCCTGGGCGGTATAAACTACCAACTCATTATTCAGGTAGCTTTACTCGCAGCAGTCGTGCTTTCTGGCCCGATCGTGATTTTTCTGCTGGCAGCTAAAGGCGGCGACTTGTAATTTTAGCACGCTTCGGGGCGATCGAGAGTTGGGAGTTTGGAGTTTTAAATTATTCAAAATTCAAAACGCTCGATCGCCAATTTTCCCTGCTGCACGAGCTTGGTTATCAAATAGCGAGTTATCAAATACCGAGGGCGTGTTTAGCAGTTTGAATCAAATTCTCAAAAAAAGGTAGAGATACATCGACTTCTCTAGCATCTTTGCGGGAGTTGCCTAACAAACCGATGTTTTGTCCGGGTGCAACAGCCAAAACTTGCCCTTGAGAGTTGCGAATTCTCAATTCCTCGATCGATCCGGCGGGAGACAGACTGCAAGAATAAGTGCGATCGCAATAATCAAACTCCACTTTTCCGAACATCGGCGGCCTAGAACTAGCAGCATTTGCGGGCAGCCGGACACCCAACAATTCTAACTCAACCGATGTCTTGCCATTAAAACTATTTTCCCGCAATCGGTAAGCAAGATCGACCCGCCGAGGCAAAGGAAAATATTCGCCCCAACGCCAAGCAATCGCCTTCACACTAGCCGATACATTTCCATCTTGAGTTGCAGTTAGTTTAACGTGACCTCCTTTACCAACAATTTTCTGTTCAGTTATGCAAACATTAGGCGTCCAAAATACAGGAGCCTTATTTTCAATCCCGCAAGGTTCCAGAGCATCAATTTGTCGGTAAAGGTCGAGATTAATCTCAGCCAAATCCGCTCGCACGTCAACTGAAACCAGCGGTTTTAGGTGTTCCGGCTGCAAACATTGATTGGCAAAAATTGACAGTTGATTGCGGAATTGTTCGAGGTTGTCAGCCGACATAGAAAAACCGCCAGCCGCTTTGTGTCCGCCAAATTTAGTTAATAAATCCGCGCAAAAATTCAGCCCGTCAAATACATTAAACTCAGGAATTCCCCTCGCCGAACCCCGGACAATTTTATGCGCCACCGCCCCTACAGCCTCATCCTCAAAAGTACCGATAAACACAGGTACGCCGTAGCGTTCCACCAACCGAGAAGCTACAATCCCGATCACTCCGTGGTGCCAACCGGGCTGCACGACAACTAAAACTCGTTCTTGCTGCAAGTCGATTGCACTATTCTCGCACCAAGCAATGGCTTCCTGCTCAATTTCCTGGCACAACTCCTGCCTGCGCTGATTGATTTGTTCGCACTGCATCGCGTTTTTGAGAGCCAATTCGCGATCGTCCGTAGTCAGCAACTCTATCACAATTTGAGGGTCAGCCAGCCGCCCCACAGCATTGATCCGGGGGCCGAGCCTAAAACCAATATCTTCAGGCTTTAACGAATTTTGAGTTTGAGTTTTTGAGTTGAGAATTGAGGGACTTTCCGCACTTCCCGGCTGCACTCCCGCCACCTGAATCAAAGCCTGAATACCCGCCAATTGCGAGTGAGGCAACAACCGCAAACCACGCTTCACCCAGCGCCGATTAACTCCTGTCAAAGGCGCTAAATCCGCAATAGTTCCCAACGTAAATAACTCCAGCAGCGGATTCACCAACCCCCCAACTTTCTGCATATCCTGGGCCAAAGTAATCGCCAAAACATAAGCAACGCCTACGCCAGCCAAACCGCGATAAGGTGAAGATTCCGCAATTAATTTCGGGTTGAGAATAGCATCGGCAGGCGGCAGTTTTGGCGGCAAATCGTGGTGGTCTGTAATAATAACTTTGACACCCAGTTCTCGCGCTCTGGCAACCGGGCCGTAGGCTGCAATTCCGTTGTCAACAGTGAGAATGAGAGCGACACCTTCCGAGTGAAATTCTTCTACAATGCGATCGTTAATCCCATAACCTTCTCGCATCCGGCTGGGAATAGCATAATCCACATTCGCCGCCAGCAGCCTCAGAGCGCGTAGCAACAAAGCCGTGCTCGTCATCCCGTCAGCATCGTAATCGCCGCAAATCGCAATTTTTTGCCCTCCCGAAATCGCCTCCCGCAACAATTTGACACTCGCAGCCAAATCGGGAAACTCATCCATTGGCGCGGGTAAAACCAGAGATTCCGGTTCGATAAACCCTTGCACTTCTTTAACAGAATCGATACCGCGGTTAATCAGCACCTGTGCCAGCAAGGGCGACAAACCGATTTCGGCGGCAAACTGTTCGGCTTGCTGTGTTTGAGGCGAATAAATTTGCCACCGTTGGTTTGGCAATCGGTGAAAATGCGGGGGCACAGATGTCGGTAGCTCTTGCACGGAAGCTGAGGTTTAAAGATACATAATTAATCTTACCGAATTAAGTGCCTCAGTCCATCAATTTTAGATTTTAGATTTTAGATTTTAGATTGAGGCTAAATATGAGTTTTTTGGGTAAAATCCAAAGGTTGTTTCTAGGAAAGCTTTTTTCGGAATACCTCACCCCACCCAAATAGGGATACAAGCCCCCGATAGCAGTCGTGGAGACCAAAAAATTTTAGACAAAAGTTCAAACCAGCCAGATTTATCTGTGGAGTCAATCTAAAATCTCGAATATCCAATCGACTGGCGGCAGCCGCAGAACTAAGTTTACCAGGCATTTTCGCCGCCCGCGCTAGGGCGCTGAGTGCTAATTTAATCAGGAGACTTGCATGAGTGGCGATCGACCGCCTTGGTTTAAAATTGCATTACAGGTTCGGGTATCTGTCATTCCGTCAATTTTGCCCCGCGTTTTGCTGTGCGGTGGCTTTGGAGTTTTTATTTCCCTGCTGCACTTTTTTAACTTGCCCGTTTCCATGCCGACTTTGTCGAGTATTGTACCCAGTATTGTGCTGGGTCTACTGTTAGTTTTTCGGACCAATACAGCCTACGACAGATTTTGGGAAGGTCGAAAATTTTGGGGTACTTTAATCAACAACGTCCGCAATTTGGCGCGCCAAATCTGGGTAGCAATTGAGGAAAAAGACCCGCAGGATATCGAACTAAAAAAGTCAGCCCTGCGCCTGTTACCTGCCTTTGCAGTGGCGATGAAACTGCACTTGCGGCAAGAATCAGTAAATTCAGAATTAGAGCCGTTAATGTCCCCAGCGCAGTACCAAAATCTCAAATCGATGAACAATCCCCCGCTAGAAATTGCCTTTTGGATTGAGGATTACTTGCACGAGCAGTACGAACGCAATTGCCTCGATGTCTATCAGTTAACTGGTATGAAGGAGTTGATAAACTCTATGATTGATGTATTAGGCGGCTGCGAGCGGATTTTGAAGACGCCTATCCCTTTGGCTTACGCGATTCACCTGAAACAACTATTGTTGCTTTACTGTTTGGCACTGCCCTTTCAAATGGTGAACGATTTGGCTTGGGGAACCGGCCCAGTTGTAGCTTTAATTAGTTTTACTTTGTTCGGCATCGAAGAAATCGGCATTGAAATAGAAAATCCCTTCGAGCACGATACCAATGATTTGCCTTTGGACAGCATTTGTGCTACCATGCAGCGCAATATCGACGATTTAATTTCTTTATGTCCTAGCATTCACGATCGCGTGAAAGATAAGTAGAGTCATTCCATTTTAGATTTTAGATTTTAGATTTTAGATTGGTATATAAAATCTAAAATCTATAACCTACGGGTTGATTTTTAACAATAAACCGCATTAATCCAGCCAATACTAACAATACAGGCGTCAGCCAATCTCCCCACCGCACGTACAAAGTCCGAGTTTGCCGCCGATAAATAGTAGCATCTCGGACTTCATAAGTATTAATTCCCGACTTCCAAATAGTCTCGCCGCGAGGATTTACAAAAGCAGAGTAACCCGTATTAGTTGCGATAACTGCCCATCTATCTGTTTCAATTGCCCGCATTACATCGAGAGCATGGTGCTGAGCCAGCATCGGCGGTTTGTAATGGGCATTGTTGGAAGCGGTGAGCATAAATTCGCCTCCATTCGCTGCCTGATATCGGAAATTTTCCGCAAAGGCAGAATCGTAACAAATTCCGACAATGGCGCGGCCAAAGGGGGTATCAAACAATTGTTTAGAATTGCCGGGTACTAAATGAGCATCTAAGGGAGAAAGCCGATTAATAATCCCGCCTAAGATTTCGTAAAAAGGGATATATTCGCCTAAAGGCACTAGCTTTAGTTTATCGTAGCGACCGATAATTTCTCCCGTGCGATCGATCGCCAATAAGCTGTTAGTGATACTATTTTCTTGCTGTCCGAATCCTCCCACCCAAGCCACCACACCGCGTTCGAGAATAGCTTGATAAAACGAAAGAGTAGAACGTTGATACTCGTTTGTCCAGATAAAAGGCAAAGCTGTCTCTGGAATTAACACAGCATCCACTTTTCTGTCTGCTAACTGTTTGTATCCAGTGGTGTAACCTTCCAAAGCGCGCCGCCAGCCCCCTGAGTCAAACTTAATCTCGTTAGGAATATTGCCTTGAATAATTCCAATTTTTAAAGCGGTTGCAGCTTCTCGATCCAAAGGGCGGTTGTATAAACTCCATCCTGCAATATGCAAAACTAAACACAGACTCGCAGGCAAAATATAAGCAATCCAATTCTTCCTTCTTCCTTCTTCCTTCTTCCTTCTTCCTTCAATAAAAGCTTCTGCGATTAAGCCATTTACTGCTACAATAGCGGCTGTTACTGCGCTGGGCCCGGAGAGTTGACCGAGGTGCAATATTGCTAAATTGTGCGGGCTTTGCGTATATGATAGAGATGTCCACCACAGCGAACCTGTACTCCAAATACTTTCTAAGGCACACCACAAAGCTGTGCCAATTAAAACGCGAGTTAAGGCTGAAAATTGAGCTTTACCCCCCCCAGTCCCCCCTTGTAAAGGGGGGGAGTTAAGAATAAGAATTGAATTTTTTACTGGTAAACTGAGGGAGTTGAAAATTACAAATAGCCACGCCCAAACGGCGACTAATGCTGCTCCCCAGAGGGTGATGAATGCCCAGCAAAAAAGTGCGATCGCCAAACTCGGCCACCAAGGAACTCCCAACCAAGTCATCGGGTGAATTCCCATAATCCAAGATAAAGCTAATCCGTGATAGCCAATTCCCCAGAGTAAAGGAAAAAGGAAGTTCGGCAACGGATTCTGTAACGGATGGATTTTGAGGAAAGAAGGAAGAAAGAGAAATTTTTGTTTTTGTTCTTGTATTTTTGGCTTTTGATAACTGACAACCAAAACCCACAGGGGAGCTAATGCTACCCAAGCGAATAGCCAAGCATTTACTGGTGCGGTTGTCAGTGCCATCAAAATGCCGCTAAAAAGTGCGATCGCCCAGGCTAATATTTTAGATTTATGAACCGCGAGTTTTTCCAATTTGGGCCTGTTAAATATCGCCACTTTGATGATTGCCAAAAATAATAATTCTTAATCAATATATCAGATCGATCGGGAAGTTCGGCAAGGCGCAGTGTATGGGATTTAACGGATTTAACCCATTTAACCGAAAAAAATCTCTCAAATTCTACTTGCCAAAACAAAAAGCGCCCCTATTTCTAGGAGCGCTTTTTGTTAAATCAAAAGCTAAATTTAGCCGTTGATGGAAGGAGCAACCATTGCTACTGGGGTGACTTCACCGGCGGCCAAGTCGAGGGGGAAGTTGTGAGCGTTGCGCTCGTGCATTACTTCCATACCCAAGTTAGCGCGGTTGATCACATCAGCCCAAGTGTTGATGACGCGACCTTGCGAGTCGATAACCGATTGGTTGAAGTTGAAACCGTTGAGGTTGAAGGCCATCGTGGAAATACCCAAAGCGGTCAACCAGATACCGACAACTGGCCATGCACCTAACAAGAAGTGCAAAGAACGACTGTTGTTAAAGCTCGCGTATTGGAAGATTAACCGACCGAAGTAGCCGTGGGCTGCAACGATGTTGTAGGTTTCTTCTTCTTGACCGAATTTGTAACCGTTGTTTTGCGATTCGGTTTCGGTTGTCTCGCGAACCAAAGAAGATGTTACCAAGGAACCGTGCATGGCGGAGAACAGAGCACCGCCGAAGACACCAGCTACTCCCAACATATGGAACGGGTGCATCAGGATGTTGTGCTCGGCTTGGAACACGATCATGAAGTTGAATGTGCCGGAGATACCCAAGGGCATACCGTCAGAAAAGCTGCCTTGTCCGATCGGATAAATCAAGAATACTGCGGTAGCAGACGCCACAGGTGCAGAGTAGGCTACGCAAATCCAAGGACGCATTCCTAAGCGGTAGCTCAGTTCCCACTGACGGCCCATGTAGCAGAAGATGCCGATGAGGAAGTGGAAAACTACGAGCTGGTAAGGGCCGCCGTTGTACAGCCACTCATCGAGGGAAGCTGCTTCCCAGATTGGGTAGAAGTGAAGCCCGATCGCATTCGAGGAAGGAACAACAGCACCAGTAATAATGTTGTTGCCGTACATCAATGAACCTGAAACTGGTTCGCGGATGCCGTCGATGTCCACTGGAGGAGCAGCGATGAAGGCGATGATGTAGCAAATGGTGGCTGTCAGCAGAGTAGGAATCATCAGAGTCCCGAACCAACCCACATAAATGCGGTTATCCGTGCTAGTTACCCACTCGCAGTAACGTTCCCAAACGTTGGCGTTTTCACGACGCTGTAAGGTTGTTGTCATTTGGTTTATGATTGCTTAATTGAATTTTCAAGGTTCGTTGTGGGGATGCCCCACGCTTATATTAGTAACATCATTCACTAAAGTTTGCCAAGGGATTAGTGGTTACTATTTAAATATTTTACAAACATTTACAAAAGCTTAAGTTTGAGTAAATTTGTGTGGTTTTTTACAAAGTAATATTACACGCCGAACGGGTTAAATATAGCGGACTGAAGAACTGAATATATTATATTTAGGTGGGTTCAGGAGTGTGAAAATTTATTTTTGTTCAGAGCAATCCTCTGTCTATTTAAAGATATCTTAATTAGGTATTGAAGAGATTATTTTTAATATTTATTCACATATCGCTGGTGGATGCGGTGAGCGTAAATTTTTATCGGGAGAATAGTAAAAACCGGGTTTCTAGTGCGATCGGGCTGCATTCTCAATAATCTGCAATCAACCGGGTTTATTGACGAAAAAGAAACCCGGTTTCTGAAGCGCTGGGCAATAGAAATCAACCGGGTTTCTGAGGATGAGTCCGTAAGTTCTGCGTAAAACTTAGCCTTTAGCCTGGGGGCCATTTCATCTGCCGCCCGCCGAGAATGTGAAGGTGCAGGTGGTCTACAGTTTGGCCGCCGTCGCTGCCGCTATTAATGACGACGCGATAGCCGTTGCTAAGTCCAAGTTGTTCTGCTACCCGTTTGACAGTCAGCAGCAGGTGTCCCATGAGAGCATGATCTTCCGACTCGGCATCGGCTAATTTGGCAATAGGCTGTTTGGGAATCACGAGGATGTGGACGGGCGCTTGCGGATGGATATCTCTGAACGCGAGGGCCAAGTCGTCCTCATAAACGATGTCTGCTGGAATCTCTTTGCGGATGATTTTGCTGAAAAGCGTTTCTTGAGTTGTCATGGGTGTTAACGAAGGAAGAAGGAAGTTCGGCAACGGATTCTGTAACGGATGTAACGGATGTAACGGATGTAACGGATGTAACGGATGTAACGGATGTAACGGATGTCGGGAAGAGGGAAGACGCAGCAGGAGAGAAGGAAGAAGAGAAAAGGAAGAGGCAAGAAAAGTTTTTCTTACCTCTTCCGATATTCATTAGTCATTGTTAATCATAATAGATGATGAATCAAGGACAGGCAAATTAAGGATAAAGAAAAATGCTTGCTAGGGTTTGGAGTGCATCGATCGTAGGAATTGACGCGGTAAAGGTTGGTGTTGAGGCTGATGTGTCAGGGGGGCTACCGAAAATTGTGGTTGTGGGATTACCAGATTCTGCCGTGCAAGAAGCTAAGGAAAGGGTTAGGGCTACGCTGAAAAATTCGGGATATGCTTTTCCGATGCGGAGTATTGTGATTAATTTGACTCCGGCGGATTTGCGGAAGGAGGGGCCGAGTTTTGATTTGCCGATCGCCATTGGCATTTTGGCAGCATCGGAACAAGTCAGCGCTGAACTTTTGGGAGATTATTTGTTTTTAGGGGAACTTTCTTTAGATGGGAGTTTGCGGCCTGTGGCTGGGGTTTTGCCGATCGCGGCTGCTGCTCAAAAAATGGGTATTTCGGGGTTGGTTGTACCGGCTGGTAACGCGCAGGAAGCGGCTTTGGTGCAGGGAATATCTGTTTATGGTTTTGAGAATATTTTTGCAGTTACTGATTTTTTGAACAATCCTGAAGTTTATTCGCCTGTAGAAGTAAACGGTCGAAAAGAGTTAGCAAAAACGCGGTTTTCGGGTTTAGATTTAAAGGATGTAAAGGGGCAAATTCACGCGCGGCGGGCTTTGGAAATTGCGGCGGCGGGGGGGCACAATTTAATTTTTGTGGGGCCGCCAGGGAGCGGTAAGACGATGTTGGCGAGGCGTTTGCCGGGTATTTTGCCGCCGCTGACTTTTGAGGAAGCTTTGGATGTGACTCAAATTCATTCGGTGGCTGGGTTGTTGAAGGATAAGGGAAGCTTGGTGGGCGATCGGCCTTTTCGCAGTCCTCACCATTCGGCATCGGGACCTTCTTTGGTAGGTGGCGGCAGTTTTCCGCGTCCGGGTGAAATTTCTTTAGCACACCGAGGCATTCTTTTTTTGGATGAATTAACTGAGTTTAAAAGAGATGTTTTGGAGTTTTTGCGGCAACCGCTGGAAGATGGTTATGTGACGATTTCTCGGACTAGACAATCGGTGATGTTTCCGGCGCAATTCACTTTAGTTGCGAGTACGAATCCTTGCGCTTGCGGTTATTACGGCGATTCGATCCAACAGTGTACTTGTTCGCCGCAAAAGAGGGAGCAATATTGGGCAAAACTTTCGGGGCCTTTGATGGATCGGATTGATTTGCAAGTGGCGGTTAATCGTTTGAAACCCGAGGAAATTACGCGACAGCCGACGGGGGAAGAGTCGGAACCGGTGCGGGTGAGGGTGCAGCGGGCGCGAGAGCTCGCAACTCGCCGTTTTCAGTCGGAATCTAGCTTGCGCTGTAATGCGGAAATGCAAAGCAGTCACATTAACACATGGTGTCAGTTGGATGATGCTTCTCGGAATTTATTGGAGATGGCGATTCGGAAGTTGGGGCTGTCGGCGAGGGCTAGCGATCGAATTTTGAAGGTTGCTAGAACTATTGCTGATTTGTCGGGGGATGAAAGCTTGAAAACGAATCATGTGGGGGAGGCGGTTCAGTATCGGACGATCGATCGGATGCAATAAGGCGGATGTGCGATCGTTTATCCTCCATTGTGATACTTTGATGAGTCGGCGGTTGAAACTGCTTCTTGTCCAACGAAGTCCGTCTGAGCCGACTCAAGAATAAGGCGGGTATTTAAACCGGATTTAGTATCATTCTTGTATCTCATTGAGCTTCTGCAAAGATGTGGCAGCAAACTGTGGGATGCTTGCTTTTTTACCCAAAAAATCAAGTAATTCAAAAACATTCTTTGGGGGATTTTTGTATTTTTTAGACTGTTCCTGTAAAATTTTAATCATTGATTCCGGGTGGTCGTCAAATAGTTCAGTCAGAAACTCATCAGGCGACTGTGCTTTGATGTTCCAACGAGCTAGATCCTTTTCTTTGAAATCTGTGAGATTGCTGGTAACGATGACATCCGCTTTAGCGGTGACAGCAGCAGCAAGAACGTGACGGTCTTTAGGGTCATTTGTCATTAACTCATCTAAACCTAGAGGTACTGTAACCATTGCTTCGGGAAATGCTTCTTTGATTACCTCCTCAAGATTCCTGGCTTTTTCCTGCGATAGTTTTCCTCCACTAACAAGGTTGCTCATTGCCTCATTCAGGATTTTCTGCGACCAATATGGTAAATACAAACCTTCGTCAGCGGTGGAAAGCAGAATATCGCGCAAATACATGGGAAACAGGACACAAGCATCAAGTACAACAGCAAGTTTAGCCATATTAAAAAGTTAATTAATCCTATTCCTCGTATAAACCTGCTTCCTCAGTCATTTCGATTAGCTGGTCTAATAGTTTACGGCGCTTTCGGTCGCGATGTTCTTTATAAATGATTAAATCTTTAAATCGAATCCGCCGATGGGAACCTACTTTGATATAAGGAATTGCTCCTTCATCTAGCAACTTGACAAGAAATGGTCGCGATACATTCAGGATATTAGCAGCTTGCTGTGTCGTCAGTTCGCGATTGTAACGAACTATCGTAACAGCCCGATCAGATGCCATTGCTTGTACAGCTTGACGCAGGATATTGCAGACTGATTCTGGAATTAGAATCTCTTCTCCATTACTTGCGACTAATTTTGGTTGTGCAGATTCTTGGCTGAGTATCTGTGCTAATTGTGCTATTGATTCTTGTTCTTTTTCTGGAAGCAGAACTGACTCTGGCGATGCTTTTTGCCTCGACATAATAAGATATATTTTTTGATTGTTTTCTTCAGGATAACACTTTTAGCAGCATAAACGCAATATCCGAAACAAACAAAATATTCAAATCCAGAAATCGGAAAGTTCGATCGCCCGAAATTCCCCATACCGACTCAAGACGGATGCCTCGCAGATGTACAATAGGACGATCGCACTCTCCGACTCCAAGCGCGATCAATCCCTACACCTGCCCCAAGTGGGCAACATCAGATAGAACGCAGTAAAAAAATATAAAATGGAAGCAATACAACTGTCTTTATTCTCAAATGACTCAGAACCAATTCCTGCCAAAAAGCAGAAGAATGCAAAATTAGGGCGTTACGAACGCATCCAACGCGAACTAGAAGCAAATGACTGCGACCCCTACAAAATATTCATTGATGTTGAATCTCAGTCACTGCCAAAATCCGACTATACATTTATCGATCTTTTTTGCGGTGCGGGCGGCATGACCCAAGGTTTATTGCAAGCAGGTTTTCGACCAGTAGCAAGTGTTGAAATTAATCCCATCGCCTCGGCAACTCATACAAAAAACTTTCCAGATTGCCATCACTTGTGCGACGATATAAAAAACTTAAATCCCCAAAAGTTGCTCGCTGAAATTGGTTCGCCAGAAGTTCATGTTGTTGTAGGCGGGCCGCCGTGTCAAGGCTTCTCAGTTGCAGGAAAACGCGACCCCAACGACCCTCGAAATCCCTTATTTAGAGAGTTTGTCCGCGTTGTCTCTGAAATACGTCCTTGGTATGTTGTCATGGAAAACGTACCAGGAATATTGACTATACAAAAAGGAGCTGTTAAGCAAGCCATTTGCGAAGCTTTTCATGAAATTGGCTATCCCCATATGTCCGTTGCTGTTCTGGAATCAGCCGCCTATGGAGTCGCGCAAATCCGCCCGCGAGCCATATTTATTGCCAATAGATTTGGGATGCCAAACCCCTATCCGAAGCCACAATTGTTGCCCGAACAATACAAAGCGATTGAGTCAGCAATTTACGATTTACCAGAGTATACTCCCCTCCCAGAAATCAACCACGAATGGACTCGTCATTCTGTTCAGTACATGGAAAGACTTGCTAAAGTTCCACCTGGTGGTTCTTTGTATGAAAGCTACGCCGATGCTTTCAAGCGACAGTATCCGGGAAAACCGAGCATGACTGTTAAAGAAAATCACGGCGGCACTCATATTCATCCTTATCTAAATCGCGTTATTTCAGCTCGCGAAATGGCTAGATTGCAAAGTTTCCCGGATTCATTTATTTTTGAAGGTTCAATGAAAAAGGCCATGTGGCAAATTGGAAATGCCGTGCCGCCCCGCTTAGCAGAGTGTATCGGTTTTGGACTTATTCCATACTTGACTGATATTGCACTTAACAAACTTAGCTTAATTACTGTTAAACATCCCGAATAGATTCAGCTAGTTTTTGATTGAGAGCATTTCGCCAAGTTTCAAAATCATACCAGCCGCATCCTGTGCAGCCTTCCTCAGCTTCAGCACCGCGCTGATGTATGGAAGGCCAGTCTTCGCCTCTTTCATACCAAAACTTGATTCCGAAAGGTGTACCTCTTTTCCCTGTTTTGATGCAGCGTTCGCAACTTCGAGATTTTAGAAGATTGTGATTGCCTGAAGCATCTTTTTTGAGCAACTGAAACTTTGCCTTGATTTCAGATTCGCTCATAGATGCCAGGTGTGGTGGCTCATTATCTCCCCAACGCTCCATTGGGAATCTATGGTCAATTACTAACTCATGAGCTGCTCGTTTTCTCTGTTCGATTACATCTGTATAAAAGTAAACTTCGAGAATTCTTTTTACCAGAGAAGCGGGTATGTTAGCAGCAGAATTTGCTGCTTTAATTTCTCCTGTCCACAAATCGCCCAAACGTGTTGCCTGACAAGTTTGACAGTATCTCTTTTCTGTTACAATAACCAGACCGGGGCGCTTCCTTGTTCCGCGCTGCAATCCCTGAATTCCGCCACCGCCAGCATATTGAGCTGATGCTATCTGTTTTCCTTCGCACTCCCGACAGTGCCATTGTTGGTCGGATAAAAGATTTAAAACTCTGAATTGGGTTGAGTCTTGTTTTAATTGAGCTTTAATTGTGCTTGCTAAATCTTGATTGCTCACTCTATATTTTCCGCTTCTATTTCTAGATTTTCGAGAAGATTGGACACTGTGATGCCTAAGCCACTAGCTAGACTTGTAAGTGCAGTGATAGAGGGATTTCTGACTCCGCGTTCGACTCCAGATATATAGGTGCGGTCTAAATTAGCCCGCATTCCGAGCTCCTCTTGCGAAATTCCCAACGCTGTCCTGCGTTGCTTTACGAGATGACCTAAAGCACGCAGAATCTTCTGTTTCGATCGACTCATCTGCCAATTTTCAGTCTCTGCGGACGATCGGTCTACGGACGATGTGTCACATATCTCAAAATTTCGATCGCCCCAAATTCCCCATCGCGACTGAAGACGGAGGCCTCGCAGAGGTACAATAGGACGATCGCATTCCCCAACTCCCACCGTGATAGAGCGCTACACTTTGCCCGAAATGGGCAACATCTGGACTGAAACCGCCAAGCTTAAAAGCTGGCTGCAAGTAGAAATCGCTGTCTGCGAAGCTCAAGCCGAACTCGGCTACATCCCCGCCGCCGCAGTCGAAGAAATCAAAGCAAAGGCTAATTTTGACCCCAAACGAGTCCTCGAAATTGAAGCCGAAGTCCGCCACGACATGATCGCCTTCTTGACAAATGTCAACGAATACGTAGGCGATGCCGGCCGCTACATTCACCTCGGCTTAACCAGTTCCGATGTGCTCGATACCGCTTTGGCGCTGCAATTAGTCGCCAGCGTCAATATCTTGTTAGAACGTGTCGAAGAATTGAGTCAAGCTATTCGCTATCAGGCTCAACAGCATCGCAATACCGTCATGGTTGGCCGATCGCACGGAATTCACGCCGAACCCATCACCTTTGGCTTTAAACTAGCAGGATGGCTGGCAGAAGTCTTTCGCAACCGCGCCCGATTAGTGAATTTGCGATCGTCCATTGCAGTCGGCAAAATCTCCGGCGCAGTCGGAACCTATGCTAATATCGATCCGCGAATTGAAGCGATCGCCTGTCAAAACCTCGGACTCGAACCCGATTGTGCATCCACTCAAGTCATTTCGCGCGATCGACACGCCGAATACGTCCAAACCTTAGCACTCTTAGCAGCATCGATCGAGCGTTTTGCAGTAGAAATCCGCAACCTGCAACGCACCGACGTTCTCGAAGTCGAAGAATTCTTTTCCAAAGGGCAAAAAGGCTCATCCGCCATGCCCCACAAACGCAACCCGATTCGATCGGAAAGACTCACAGGGATGGCGAGAATCGTCCGCGCCAACGCCGTCGCAGCCTTAGAAAACGTTGCACTTTGGCACGAACGAGACATCTCTCACAGTTCCGTAGAACGGATGATTTTGCCCGACAGTTCTACAGTAACTCACTTCATGTTAGTAGAAACCACAGACTTAGTAAAACACCTGCTAGTCTATCCCGAAAACATGAAACAAAACATGAACCTTTACGGCGGAGTCATCTTCAGCCAGCGCGTGATGTTAGCCTTAGTAGAAAAAGGCACCAGTCGCGAAGACGCCTACAAAATTGTGCAATCTTGTGCTCACGAAGCTTGGAACAAACCGGGCGGCAATTTCTACAATTTAATTGCTAAGGACGATCGGGTAACAGCTAAGATGACAACCAAAGAAATTGATGATTGTTTCGATCCGCAGTATCAATTGAGGCACTTAGATTTAGTGTATCAGCGCTTGGGAATTTGAGGACAATTAACAATTAAAAATGACTCAGAGAGAGAGAAGAGAGCGAGCGTTCTCGCGCTTGTCCGACAGTCCGCCGGGGGTTAAAACCCCCGTCTCATAGCTAAAGTCGGTTGAAACCGACTGAAAGACTCACCAGATAAAATTTTTAGAGAAATATTTTAGTCCTCTTCAGAGGACTTTAGCTATGAGACAGGGGTTTCAACCCCTGTCGGTCTGGCGGGCTGGCAGACAACACGAAAAGCCCCAAAATTCTCCAAGATATGAAATGTAAAAACTCTATTAAATATCCACTTAACAGAGCTATGAAATTAAACCGATTTACAAAATATTTAATTGTATTCGCTCTAATATTACTGTCTACAACCACACTGAATTATACAACATCTATTCGCGCCCAGGAGCCGCCACAAGTGCAAATTACCCAACCCGAATCAAACCCAGTAGTACCTGAAAGTATTTTCATGAGTCAACTTCCCAGTTCGGCGCGACTGGTTGACATCCGCACCGTAAATCCCAACATTCGCCTGGATATCCGATACGCCACTACTAACAATTTCTTGAAACGAAAACTTTACCCTATATCGAAATGCGCCTTGAGAAGTTCTGTTGCTCAAAAGTTAGGGCTAGTTCAAACAGATTTGGAAAAAATCGGATTGGGTTTGAAAGTTTACGATTGCTACAGACCTTTTTCTGTGACTAAGCAAATGTGGCAAGCTTGGCCAGATCCGCGCTATGTTGCTAATCCTGCTAGGGGTTCGCGGCACAATCGCGGTGCTGCTATTGATTTGACTTTAGTCGATCGCACTGGCAAAGAATTAGAAATGCCTACACCTTACGATGATTTTACCGAAAAAGCTCACGGAGATTATCAAGGCGGCAGCGCGGAATCTCGGAAAAATCGTCAAGTGCTTAAGAATGCGATGAAAAAACACGGATTTATCGGTATCACAACAGAATGGTGGCACTTTGATTCTGAAGATTGGCAGAAATTTGCGATTCTTGATATATCACTTGCCGAGATTCCTTAATTATACTATTTATTAAAAATGGCTGATTCTGGTAGGACGGCATTGCCGTGTCCCTACAAATATCAGGAAATTTATCGCAATTTAACCGAAAACTCGTATTCGTATCCCCGGAAATTAGAGTCTAATTGTAATGTGTAATTGCCAGTAACAGGGATTTTTCCAGTCCACTCTGTTTCATTGCCTTGATAAGGATCTCCGGCTAAAAGTTTGCCACCAGGAGTTATAATTTGCGGGAAAACCTCTTTGCGAGTCATAACAGTCATTGTTTGACCTTTTCTGGCGCGAATCCGGTAAGAGTGGCTGCCGCCGCCGATGATTCGACCTTTGACGATCGCCTCATCTCCTCCCGGTAGAAAATTAATCTGCTGGTTGACGTTAGAACAACTGCTTTCGGTGCGGTTTTTGGCAATCCAACCGGGCGGATCGGTAATTCGCAGCCAACCGTTTTGTTCTTCGGCGACTGAAACAAAGGTATTATTTTTAAGTTTTCCTACTATGTTGCTACCCCTTAATTGCGGGTTCGATCGCACATTTAGCGGTGGATTCGGATCGCTGACTACAGCCATAGTGATTTTGCAACCCGAATTTGGCGGTGTGACAACTACTGGCTCAACTTTTCGCGGAGAGACTCCTGCAACTCGCGAGGATTGAAGTGCTGGAGTTTTGGCTGGTTGAGATTGAGATGGGGGAGATTCTGCGGCTTGGGTTTGTGCTGGCAGAGGTTCTGGTTGCCGAGATTCAGGGTTGTTCGTCTCCCCTGCAATCTGGTTTCTGGTGGATGCCGGGGATTCTGCAAGGGGAGGATTGGATTCTTTCATCGCACCCGACTGTATAGTTGCAGCAGCCACTCCCACTGCTGTTGCCAGTCCTGCTAAGCTTACCGTGATGATTTGAGCTTTCGTAAATGACATAAAAAACCCTCTCTGTATCTATATTGATAATTTTTATTTGGGAGTTGGGGCGATCGCCAGTTAATTTATAGTGGAAATACCTAGTGCGGGCCACAGGGTAAGGATTTTTAGATAAAATTTCAGAGCCATAATTGTCGCAATAA
The DNA here is from genome assembly GCF_036700785.1 of Microcoleus sp. S28C3. NCBI lineage: Bacteria > Bacillati > Cyanobacteriota > Cyanophyceae > Oscillatoriales > Microcoleaceae > Microcoleus > Microcoleus sp. S28C3. The sequence continues at coordinate 42,773 of NZ_JAUBPO010000025.1, forward strand.
TTTGAGTCAATATATACTGGACACCTATACTGATGGTAATCTTGCTCTGGGTTATTTGCGCGCCAATTTACGAAAGTAAGCGTTCAGCGCGAGGTACATAAAATGTCAAAATTGATTCCTCTGAGATTACAACCGCCCCGCGATCGATTGTTGGAGGAGGTGAAGCAGGAAGTCCAAGCAGGACGATCGCAGTCTTTGCACGCTGCTGTGCTGGCTAACCTCAGCCAAGACTCGCAGCCTCTTGGTGTTAACCGCTGTTGGGATGTGGAAGTGAAAGCGGGCAACCGTCCGAGTTTTCGGCTTTCTCCCAAAGCAAGCGTTGCTAAAGTTTTCGATCGCACCGGCGGCAAATTGGTAATTTTGGGAGCGACGGGTGCAGGCAAAACTACGACGCTGCTAGAATTAGCTCGGGTGTTAGTTTCCCGCGCCCAAAAAGATGCTAGTTTGCCAGTACCAGTGCTGTTTGAACTCGGATCGTGGAAAGCAGAATCCGGGGCGATCGCAGATTGGTTAATTGCTCAACTTCAGTTTAAATACGGCATCTCTCCTGCTGTCGGCAAAAAATGGCTCGCCGAACAAAAATTGCTGCCTCTCCTCGACGGCTTGGACGAAGTAGAAACCCACCGCCAAAATATCTGCATTCAAGCAATCAATCAATTTGTTGAAAGCGAATTTAAACCCAAACATTTAGTAGCTTGCAGCAGTTTTGAAGCTTACAAAAACTGCGATACTAGATTTCGCCTGCAAGCAGCGGTTTTATTGAAACCTTTAACAGACACTCAAATCCAAAACTATCTGCTAGAAGCGAGAAGCCGCGAACTTTGGTACAGCATTGAGCGGGAGCCGGAGTTGTTGAAATTGGCAAAAGTTCCCTTGCTTTTGAGCATGATGGCTCTGGCTTACGACGATATTTTAATTGAAGCTTGGAAGCGCATAACTTCCGCAGAAGAACAGCGCAAATATCTGTTAACTGCTTATATTCGCCACCAAATGACCGGGCAAGTCAAACAGTATCCCAGAGGTAAGGAACTGCGGCCCGAACAAATTCGCCACTGGCTGGGGTGGTTGGCGAGAAGGATGGAACAGCAAGGAATTCAAGAATTTTACCTCGATCGCATACCGTCTAGCTGGCTGCAAACAGGCGAGGAGCGGCGCAAGTATCAGTTTGGAGTTAAGCTGGTTGGCGGGCTGATTTGGGTGATTTTGGGATTAATTGTCAGCCTAGTCTCCGGGTCGATTTGGGGGTTGATTGCGGGTGCTGTTGCTGCGGTAATTAGTGCTTTGTTGCCGGGAATTCCGGGGATTAAAAGTTTTATCTTGCGCCTCGTGCTGTGGTCGAACGGCTACATTCCTTGGGATTACAGGCGTTTTCTCGATGCTGCGACCGATCGCTTGTTGCTGCAAAAAACGGGCGATCGGCGTTATCGATTTATTCACGATTTATTGCAAAAACATTTTTCGGAAATCTAAAGGTCTGAACTTGACAAAATTAAATGATCATGATATGTGTCTTGCCAATCGTGCAGGCTTCAATTGCCGAATTTGCGATCGCCTCCTCATCCACACCCCCAAAAGGTTAAGATTCTAATCTGACCCTCCTGCAATCATTGCTTCACCTCCTATGGCAGAAACCTTATTGTTCAACGCCCTCCGCGAAGCGTTAGACGAAGAAATGGCCCGCGACTCCGCCGTATTCGTACTCGGCGAAGACGTAGGTCAATACGGCGGTTCCTATAAAGTCACCAAAGACCTCTACAACAAATATGGCGAACTTAGAGTGCTAGACACCCCGATCGCCGAAAATAGCTTTACGGGTATGGCAGTAGGCGCAGCAATGACGGGACTGCGGCCGATTATCGAAGGCATGAACATGGGCTTTTTGCTGCTGGCCTTCAACCAAATTTCCAACAACGCCGGAATGCTGCGCTACACATCCGGCGGCAACTTCAAAATGCCAATGGTAATTCGCGGGCCAGGCGGCGTGGGCCGGCAACTCGGCGCGGAACACTCCCAGCGCCTAGAAGCATATTTCCAAGCAGTACCGGGTTTGAAAATAGTTGCCTGTTCGACTCCCTACAACGCCAAAGGACTCTTAAAATCAGCCATCCGCGACGATAACCCGGTTCTGTTTTTCGAGCACGTCCTTCTTTACAACCTCAAAGAAAATTTGCCAGAAACAGAATATTTAGTGCCGCTGGACAAAGCAGAAATCGTGCGATCGGGCAAAGATGTCACCATCCTGACATATTCCCGGATGCGGCACCACGTCTTGCAAGCCGTGCCCGCCCTGGTAAAAGAAGGTTACGATCCAGAAGTAATCGACCTAATTTCTCTTAAACCCCTGGACATGGAGACCATCGGCGCATCCATTCGCAAAACTCACAAAGTAATTATTGTAGAGGAGTGCATGAAAACAGGAGGCATCGGTGCCGAACTAATTGCTTCGATTAGCGATCGATTTTTTGACGAACTCGACGCACCGGTTTTGCGCCTGTCTTCACAAGATATTCCCACACCTTACAATGGCAATTTGGAAAGACTGACAATTGTCCAGCCCACTCAAATTGTCGAAGCAGTCCAAAAAATGGTAGCTTTGCGAGTATAAATAGTGATTAGTCAGTAGTCATTGGTTGACTGTTGACTGTTGACTGATGACTGTTGACGGATGACTGATGACCGATGACTGTTGACTAAAATCTGCCAACCGCCAACTGCCAACTGACAACTGCCAACTGACCAATGACTAATAATTAAATATGCAAAAACAACGTTCCATATTAGCCCTAATTTTTGTTTTAATCATCGCCGCCATTACTGTAATAGTAACAATTCCGACGCGGCTGGGATTAGACTTGCAAGGAGGGTCACAACTCACAATTCAAGTAAAAACTACCCCCACAATTCCCAAAATTGACCAGGGAATGTTAGAAGCAGTGCGTCGGATTGTCGAAAACCGCGTCAACGGTTTGGGCGTTTCCGAAGCATTAGTCCAAACAGTAGGAGAAGACCAAATTCTCGTGCAGTTGCCCGGAGTAAATGACCCGCAGCAAGCAGAACGAGTTTTGGGAGGCACGGCCAAGCTAGAATTTAAGGAACAACTGCCCGGAACAGAAACACAATTAGCCATTGAGAGACAGTTGCAGCAGGAATTGCTGCTCAAACAAACAGAATTAAAAACTAGCAAAAATGAGGCAGCCATTCAAGAAAATCAGGCTGCTTTGAAAAGAAGCAATGAGGCGATCGCCAAACTCTTCAAAAGCAGCGGACTCGGTGGCGAAAACCTCAAAGACGCTCAACCTCAACCCTTGTCGGCTGGGAACAACTGGAACGTTGCTCTTGTTTTCGATACCCCAGGAGGCGAATTATTTGCCCAACTCACTAAAAATTTAGCCGGCACCGGACGCAGTATCGGTATTTTCCTAGACGAAAGAATGATCAGTTCTCCAGTCGTCGGGGTTGAATTTGCCCAAACAGGAATTACTGGTGGGAGTGCCGTAATTCAAGGCAACTTTACAACGCAAGAAGCCAACGATTTGGCAGTGCAATTGCGGGGCGGCGCTTTGCCGGTGCCGGTCGAAATTGTAGAAAACCGCACGATCGGCGCTAGTTTGGGTAGAGACAGCATTCAAAGCAGTATTAACGCAGGTATCGGCGGCTTAATTTTAGTCTTGATTTTCATGGTTGCCTACTATCGACTCCCCGGCGTAATTGCCAATATTGCTTTGTTAATTTATGCTCTGTTAACTTGGGCAGCTTTCGTGCTGTTGGGAGTGACATTAACGCTGCCGGGAATTGCTGGTTTTGTGCTCAGCATCGGGATGGCAGTGGATGCTAACGTGCTGATTTTTGAGCGCACGCGGGAAGAGTTGCGGGCGGGGAAAACGCTTTATCGATCGGTCGAATCGGGTTTTTACCGCGCTTTTTCCAGCATTTTAGATGGCAACGTCACAACAGTTATTGCTTGTGCTGCTTTGTTCTGGTTGGGCGCTGGTTTAGTTAAAGGGTTTGCTGTAACTCTGGCATTGGGCGTAGTAGTGAGTATGTTTACTGCTATTACTTGCAGCCGCACTCTACTTTTGGTAGTGTTGGGCTTTCCGGCCCTGCGAAAACCTCAGTGGTTCTGTCCAGATTTATCAAAAACTGCTAATAGTTAACTGTTGACTGTTGACTGTTGACTGTTGACAGACTAGGTAAGGTGCGCAGTAGGTAAGGTTCGCAATGCGCACCCTACATTGAGAAATTTTTCTTCCTTCTTCCCTCTTCCTTCTTCCCTCTTCCTTCTTCCTTCTTCCCTCTTCCTTCTTCCTTCTTCCCTCTTCCTTCTTCCTTCTTCCCTCTTCCTTCAAATTATGAAATTCAGTGTTATCAAACAGCGATCGATCTGGTGGAGTATTTCCGCCGCTATAATCCTCGCAGGTATAGTGTCGATGGCGATTTCTTGGACTCGTCCCGACATCCGCGCACCGCTGCGCCCTAGTTTGGACTTTATCGGCGGCACTCGGCTGCAATTTGAACTCGACTGCACGAAACCAGAAAATTGTAAACCCATCGATCTTGCTGCTGTCCGCGAAGTCCTGGACACCCAAGGTTTAGGTGGCAGCAGCATTCAAGTTATCGGCAAAGAACAGCGAGGTTTATCGCTGCGCACGAAAACTTTGGATGTCGAACAGCGGACTAATTTACAAACAGCTTTGAGCGAAAAGATAGGCACTTTTGCTCCTCAATCTACTCAAATTGATACGGTTGGGCCTACCCTCGGTAAACAATTATTTACTTCGGGATTGTTGGCTTTATTTCTTTCCTTTGCTGGCATTACGGTTTATCTGACATTCCGGTTTCAGTTGGATTATGCCTTTTTTGCTTTCGTTGCTCTTTTCCACGACGTGTTGGTTACTCTTGGTGTTTTCTCGTTTTTGGGTTTAGTTCAAGGAGTGGAAGTTGACAGTTTATTTGTGGTCGCTCTCTTGACAATTATCGGTTTTTCTGTTAACGATACAGTGGTAATTTACGATCGCGTGCGCGAAGTAATTAAGCTAAATCCGGGACAGTCGATCGATCAAATTGTCGATGATGCGGTCATGCAGACCCTGGGAAGGTCAATTAACACGACGATGACAACGCTGCTGACATTGTTTTCAATCTTTTTGTTTGGTGGCGAAACCCTCAAATACTTTGCTTTAGCTTTGATTGTCGGTTTTATTGCTGGTGCGTATTCCAGTATTTTCATTGCCAGCACGCTGCTAGCTTGGTGGCGCAGTCGCACTGGCAACTCTATCCCCGTCCCCGCAGAAGGAATCAGCCAGTCAGAGGAAGTTTAGGTGACTGTTAACTGTTAACTGTTGACGGTTGACTGACTCATAACTAATGACTAATGATTAATGACTCATAACTAATGACTAATGAAAGCGACGCAAATTTTCAACTTGAAGTCCAAAGGCTTCACAAACTAACAGTTTATGGCCGCTGGTTAACTGTGATATTGCTCTGGATTAGCGTCGGTTCTTTGAGCATTTGGGGTTTGCGCCGCGAAATCGCTTTGTGGTTAGAACACTTCACTTGGGCAGCGGTGCGCTACGGTTTATCTTTTCACCGCTGGCCGACTCTGGGTTTGGGTTTGTGCTTGGGAATGACTTTAGCTGTGCTAACTTGGCAAAGTCGCAATATGGTGCGAGGATTGCCCCAGCGGGAAAAACAGGGTTTGGAACAACAAGTGCGCCGCATTCGCCAGCAGGGGCCGAGTCATCCTTTGTGGAAGTGGGTTTGCAAAGGTTCGCGGTAGCCGACAGGCTTTATTCTCCAGTCGTGGACGCACTTCAACCTAAGAAACCGGGTTTTTTACCGAATCTACGGGATGCAAGCAAATATGAGGGTGAAAAACCCGGTTTCTGGCCACCGCTGCGTAGCTCGTAATTCTTTTAAATCCTTTAAATTCCGTAAATTGCTCGTTGCCGAACTTCCTTCTGCTGTATCACGCAAAGCGAGGCAAAATCTGTGCTGGGGGAGACTGTTGAAGTGGAATCTCGATCGCAAATTCTGCTCCTTTTCCCGGTTCCGAAAAGCACTTCAATTCGCCGCCGTGTTGGTTGACAACAATTTCATAGCTAATCGAGAGTCCCAAACCTGTTCCTTGGCCGACTGGCTTAGTAGTAAAGAAAGGGTCAAACAACCGCTTCCGAACATTTTCTGTCATCCCCGGGCCGTTGTCAGAAATCTTAATTATTACCTTTTTTTTCTCAATTAACTCCGTGCGAACCCGAATCGCAGGAATCGGGCGGGTAGAGTTAGAAAGTGATGATTGACTATTTGTACAAGACTGCTCTTGCTCGCCTAGGGACTTGTTCTGGCTGTTTTTATCGACATTTTCGTGTTTGTTCGACTCAACAAGAGCGTAAATGGCATTAACTAAAATATTCATAAATACCTGATTGAGCTGTCCGGGATAGCAATGCACCAGCGGCAAGTCGCTGTATTCTTTGTGAATTGCGATCGCTTCGAGCCCAGGTTTCCCTTTAAGCTGACTTTGCAACAGCATAATCGTGTTGTTGATACCGTCGTGAATGTTGACCTGCTTCATTTCAGCTTCGTCTAACCTGCAAAAATTCCGAAGCGACAAAACGATGTCGCGCACTCTTTCTGCACCTTGCTGCATAGAATTTAAGACTTTCGGCAAGTCTTCAACTAAATAATCGAGTTCTATTTTTTCTGCTTCCGCTGCAATTTCCGGTATCAATTCGGGACAGTGCTGCCGATAGATGTCGAGCATCCGCATTAAACCTTCCGTATACTCTTTAGCGTGGTGCAAATTGCTGTAGATAAAGCCGATCGGGTTGTTGATTTCGTGAGCTACTCCTGCTACTAACTGCCCCAAAGAAGACATTTTCTCTGTTTGAATTAGTTGAGTTTGAGTGCGCTGAAGTTCCAGCAGGGCAAGTTCGAGCTGTTGGGCTTGATGTCTCAATTGCGCTTGCGACTCGCGCATCGCCACTGTTGACAACTCGTGAATTTGCAACTGAGACAGCAGCAGTTGATGTACGTCTAAAAGTTTGTAAGTTTCGGGTTCTACTTGTACTACAATTGGTTCGTGGATTAGTTCGGGCGATCGCTCCAAAGACTGCCGCACTGCCGTCATAATTGAGGTTTCGCGATCGAGAACCAACATATCAGTTTTAGTAAAGCGGTAGAGTATGAACAAAGGCTGTTGAGAAAATAACTCCAAGCTGTAGGGGCGGCTCATGTGTTCAAAAAAACGCCGCCGCGAAATCATCCCTGTAAACTTTCCTTGCTTAGTGATGATGATGCCGGGAACTAAAGGGTTTGCTTGAAAAATTTTAGCAACTTCGTTCCCCGGACACTCAGACTCTAGGAGAAAGTCGTAGAGGGTTAATTCCTGTAGAGTCGATCGCAAACCAAGCGGCGATTTCAGGGGACTCAACCCGTCATTTTCATACACTGCTCCCTCCTTTGGTAATTGGCAGTAGCGGTTGGATGCTGGAGTATGGCGTACTATTTGGACTGCATTTTCAACTCTTTTTATAGCTGGAAAATCAACTCTACTCTGCTCGCTCGAATCGAGTTAATTCAGCAGGATTTTTTTTTCCTTAAATAGTGCTGGTGTCACCCGAAATAAGCTTGCAGGTTAGATTAATTTAACAGCCGACACCCCTTTGAAACCTGACTGTGTATTAAATTTGATCTTTCCAAGATTCTACTAATCCGAATATAGCAGTCATAACTATTTTTAATGTTTGATGACATTAATTTGCTTCAGATTGAGAGACATCTGCGGTCTGTGGCAGTACATTTGGTATCACCCCTTGCGTAAAATTATATTACAATAAAACAAGACTAGCGACAAATCGGCAGCCGATCGCCCACTTTTATAATTCAGCCAAAACCGGTTTCGGGCAACGGCCAATAAATCTCAATTGTCAGTTTTTTTGCACAAATGCCGATCGCTCTGAACCCGAAGATTGTATTGTAGGTAGTCTTCCAGCCAGAGACACCCGATTCCGAGCAATTTGTCAAGTTCGGCAGCTTATACTTTAGCAGCATCGAGAGTCCAAAGCTTCACCGACGAATCTTTCCCGGCAGATAGTAACGTTGTGCGATCGGGACTAAAACTCACACTCCACACATCGGCTTGATGTGCCCTAAAGTTTGCAGCAAAGTGCCATCAGGGCGCCAAAGTCTCACCTTACCGTCCATACTGTCCCCTGCGAGCATCTTGCTATCGGCGCTCCAACTGACACTACCCAAACCTGCTGTAGAATCGTCTAGAGTTTTGAGCAACTTGTCGCGGGTGTTCCAAAGTTTCACCTTCCAATCGTGACTCGCAGAGGCAATCATCTCACCGTCTGGCGAGAAAATCCAGCCCCACACTTCATCTCCGTGTCCTAAAAGAGTTTTCTCAAGTCGAAACTGTTTTTCTTCGCTGCCTTTCCCTAGTTTGACAGTTCGATCCTGACTGCTGGAAGCCAACATATTGCCGTCGGGACTGAACCTGACTGATGTAACTGGTCTAGTATGTGCTTTTAAAGTTTGCAGCAAAACGCCGCCTGCACTCCAAATCTTAATAGTTTTATCATAACTGGCAGTAGCAATTAGTTGGAAGTTAAGCTAAAACTCGCGCTCAAAACTAAATCTAGGTGTCCTTTCAAAATTTGCAGCAAAGTTTTGTCGCGGCGCCAAATTCTCGCAGTATTGTCAAAACTTGTAGAAGCAATTAACTGACTGTCTAGACTGAAAACAACCTCAGTAATTGAATTGCTGTGTCCTGGCAAACTCAAAATCAGCTTGCCGTTTGGCTGAAAAACTTTAACAGTAAAGTTGTCACCCGCACTCACAATTAACTTGCCATCGGGGCTGAAATTAGCCGTGTGTCCGTTAGCCAAACGATTGCGCTCTCGGACTACATTTACCGTGCGGAAATTGTAGCAATATTGACAAATTTTGTGAGTTATAAATGGCTGTCCTCCCGTCCAAGCTAATATGTGTTTGAGAATTTCTAGGGATTTTTTTATTGTTTAGCCCATCCTTGAGCTAAAAGTATGGCTTCTGCCAAATCAAATCCTTTGAGTTCAATGGCGCGCCCTATATAAAACGGAGTTCTGGTTTTGTCAGAGATTGAATTTTGAGGAGTAGCGACTCCAAATAAGGCAAAAGTTAGGCGATTATATTCGGGATTTTCGGCGCGTTTGTTGTAGCAGCCGCGCAACGCTGCAAAAAAGTCGTCTCTGGAAAAGTTGAGGGAGAGAATGCTGTCAATTTCATCGATAAAAATAACGATCTTGCGATCGCTCGAAGGAAGCAATACCTGTTCGATAAATTCATTTAATCTGACGACTGGCGGCAAGTGTTCTCGATCGCGCCACCAAGTCCTGAGATTCATTTTAATTTTAAAGCTGTTGGCGAGAGTGGCTGTAAAGCCGGCATACCAATGCACGGGAGTTATTTGGGCAGTGCCAATTCCTGTGATGTCAACAATCCCGCAGGCGGTGTTTTCTGCTTGCAAGCGGCGCGCTATTTACACCCGCAGGCTCGATTTTCCCATTTGCCGCCCGGTGATCACGTAGCACAATTCGCCTGCTTTTAACGAGTCGTAAAGTTCGCGATCGGCTGATCGGGTGACGTAGGTAGGAGCATTCGTCGGTAAACTGCCGCCAACTTGATATTCAAATTCTGTTGTTGGCAAATCGCACACGGAGCATCAAGGAGAAGCTGAAGGAAATAATTCTATTTTACCTGAGATATTGCACCATTTTCAATAAGCCTTTTACGGGCGGGCTAGAAGAGCAAGGGCCCACAAGAAAATTTACTCTTTGTGGAACGGGCCAAAGAGCCCGTTCAGCGAGAATAGTGCAATCTATGAGTTTTAGCCAACTTTTCCCCAACCTCCATTTCAATTTGAGAAAGTTGCTTTGGTTGCGATAATATTTCGATCGTTATTACTTCTCCTTCTCCTTGATTTTAGGCAATTCTCATTAGAAACTCTAAGATGTTGATTTGAGGAACCTTGGGGGCTCTGATTTTTTTGGGCGATCGCACTGAGCTAAATTGAACTGATATTTGAGGAAAGTAAGCGACGGTTTCCATGTGCGAGTTGCCCAGCTAGATGTGCTAACCATATAAACGGCCCGACGATCGTACTTTCAGTACAATGTCAGTATTTCAACCTGCACACCAGTTGAGTCTGACTCTGTGAGAGTGTGAATGTCGCTCTTATCCTTTGGCTGTATGGATTGGAGGTTTTTGAAGGGTGAGGCGGTGTCAGGCCCAGAGGCAGACAGTTAACCAAGCGGCACAAGGAAAGTCGGCAGCTAACGCCCGCGCAGGAAGGATTTTAGGCTCTCGCCACCAAAGAGCAAGAGAGAAAATCACGACAGCACCACCAGCAATATCACCCAAAAGAATGATTGATCGACAAAAAGTTGCGTGTTATAATTCTCAATAATTCTATACAAAAATACTTTTACCTAAAAGGAGAACAAAAAATGGAGACACCTACAGATCGCCTACAAGAACCGGTCGGGACAAGAGAACTCGAATCAATACCTGTATCTGAAAAAGTTTCTGCCGACAAAGTTACTCAGGTTAATTTTGAAACGACTCCTTTAGAAACCCCTGCTTATACTCAGGAAAAAGTTAGCGTCGAGGAGTTGAAGATTAACGGCAACGAGTTGGTTGCTAAAGTTAAAGAACTGATTCACGAAGGCAATATCCGCCGCATCATTATCAAAAATGAAGAAGGACGGATATTGGTAGAAGTTCCACTGACGGTGGGAGTAGTCGGCGGAGTCATCGGTGCGGCTTTGTTTCCAGTCATTGCAGCAATAGGAGCCATAGGTGCATTGGTCGCTCACATGACTATCATCATTGAAAGAACAGAGTAAAAAAAACTCAGTTGTTAGGAATGCTGATGTCCGGTTAATTTCCGGTAATAAGGCTTGTTTGTAGTGAGTACGATTGTTCTCTCTTTATGGATGAGAAAAAACTTGCCTTTATTACTACGATTAACCTAATTGTGGTTATCTAACCGGACTTAAACAAATTTCAAGCCCAAACACAGCATCGAACTGGCTTTAGAAGCAGAGAATACCTCCCAATTTTCGTTTACTCACTTCACAAACGTAAAAGATATCGCTGTTCTCAACACTTCGAGCGCCTCTGTAAAGGTTTTTAACGGGACTTAGACCAAAAATGAGGCAAAAATGGCTTCAAACCGAGAGAAAGAGATACTTTTAGCTCGACTGGGCATAAATCTAGTATTTACAAAGGTTTCAGGCATTTTTAGGTCATGGACATCTTTCCCTTGCGATCGAGAGGTCTTCAGCCCCTTTAGGAGCTTTAAAATGTCTAAGTCCCATTAAAGGTTTATTTGCCCACCTACGTCTAAATCCTCCGCTTAAGGTATACCAGATAATGACAGTGTAGGCAAAAATACCAAAATTAAATGCCTCATTAAACTGCGTTTATCTCTGACTTGATATTCTTTGAGTCCTCATCATCAGAGCTTCACGATGATAGAAAACTTCGACCCAATTTCTTTGTAAATAGGTCATTGCTATCCACTCCCCTGTTACCGTTGAAAAGTCAACATTAGTCATCAAATAATCAATTTCACTGGCTTCATCGAAAGTACCTGCATTCATGACGCTCGCTATTACTTTCTTGTTTGTGTAGTTTGATAACTCGATTTATATTCTGGCTAACCACACCGCAATCGTTTTTTTTACTTGTAGGTAAAATTAACAAAAGCCTTTTGGGGCAGGGCTTGGGCTAACTTGTCTCCTGGAATATCCTACTTTTCATCTGCTCCTTTTTGAATTATTACTTTTCGATTTTTGGCGATTCGTCCTATGTGTTTTAATTTCCTTTTCTCTAATTTTTGTAAAAAATTTGTATTATTGCCATACCCAGCATCAATTAGCACTATCGAGGTTTTTTCGCTCCCGAGCTCCCCATAATCCGCCTAAATAGTTTTTACACTCCCGTTTTTGGGCTTGATGACCAAAGATATCGTCAAATCTTTGACACCATTTATCAAAGCAGGGGGGCATTGCGGCGGGGGTTGGGTCTTTGATTGCTCATTTTTTAGATTTATACCCTTGCAGAGCAGGCATTATAACTCATTTAGCCCGTATTTTTTGTTTAAATCCCGCGAATTCTATTACTTTGGGGAACTTGGACAATCACTCTGAGGGTAGAGCCTGGTTAATCCTAGGCGAGTTAGATTGGATACAAATGAAGGAAAAACCAAAAGTTCTCTAAACTCCTAAGCACAAAGCGGTTAAGCATTTAAACTGGGTATGACCAAAACGCCAAACGCTTACACCTGAATGTTGACAGTGAATCGAAATAAGTGATTTAAATGCTCAACAGCTTAGCTCAAGTTTTCAAACAGAAGCATCTCCTACAGACAAATATTTTTTGAATAGTGGTGACGAAGATAATTATGAAACCTAACGAAGAAAATAGCTCTAGCCGTGAAATTCATCAAGAAGTTCACACAGATGCAAGTAACGGTCACGTCAGTACAACGCGAACTACTACAAGTGTTCCGAGTACAGCGGCGAAGGCTTCTAAAGAAGCAGCTCATCACCAAGGTTACGTACAGGGTGAAATGGCGGAAAACCACCGCCAAGTTGGAGTCCAAGAAGTCCGCGATAATCAGAATGCTGGTCGCGGGTTACTGTTAGGGATTCTTCTTGCTTCTTTGGCCGGCTTAGTTCTGGGCAGTATATATTACTTTAATCGGGGTGAGGAGGCTCCTACTCCTACTGCTGCTCCTGTGATTGTTGTACCGAAATCGAATCAGCCTTCAGCAACACCTGCTCCGACTCGGACTATAGAGAGAGAAAAAACGATCATTGAAAAGATTGTTCCGGTTCAACCATCTCCAGTTCAAAAGGCTACGCCTGCTCCTCAACCAAGTGCAGCTCAAAAGGCTACTCCGGCTCCTCAACAAAGTCCGGCTCCCAATATCAATATTACAATTCCAAATTCACAGCAGCAAGATGCACCCGCTCAGCAAGCAGCGCCGTCTCCATCTTCGCCGTCAAATAATACCAATACTACGGTTCCGAATTCGCAGAACGAGCCAGCTACCACTCCGCCAACTCCAGCACCTGAGAGTTCAGCTACTCCATCTCCAACTCCAGATGATGGCGCTTCTGGAGCAGGTACTAGCGGCGAAACTAATACGCAAAGCCAGACCGATTCTAATCCTACGGGTACGGCTGTACCTGATAGCAACCCCGGCGCACAGGGTGCACCTGCTTCACAGCCATAGAAGTTGGATGTCTAATTAGTCCGCCTCGGGTTCAAACCCCATACTCATAGCTAAAGTCCTTTAAAGAGGACTTTTTTTTATGGTTTAAATGAATATTTTTTCAATCATAGGCGATCGGGCATCTTGCGTTGTATTTTTCGGGCGGGCGGGACACCCCACAAGAATTTTATCCAACTTGACTGTAAAATTTAGACGCGCCTGGGCTTAGCGAGATTAGCGGAACTCAGACAAAAACTGAGGCGAAAATGGCTTCAAACCTAGATCAAGAGAGACTTTTAGCTCTAATAAGCATAAATCTAGTATTTACAAGGGTTTCAAGCATTTTTAGCTCATCGACCTCTTTCTCGCGATCGAGAGGTCTTCAGGCCCTAAAGGGGCCTTAAAATGTCTAAGTCCCACTAACCGGAGATCGTGGCTGAACTCAATAAACCAGGTTTCTGCTCGCGAACTTTTATGATTGTGCTAACCTCTCCTAAGAAAGAGTTTGGTGAGCTAATTTAACTTTCCCTAAAGCCATCTTCCTGCTGTCAAATAGTTTCATCACTCCGGAGGAGATGGTGTCGATTACATCGGGAGAACAGTAAGAGAGAAACTCTTCCGACGAAATATGACCTGCAAAAAAATCTTGAGCTTTCTTCAAAAAGTTTTCAGTTTCAGCAAAGCCGATAGATTTGATAATAAACGTAGCTACGGGAGAGTTTTTAATATCGTAGGGAGATTCTTGATTTCGTCCTATTGCTAACAAATTTAAAACCTCTCTTTCTAACTGACTTTCTAATGGGTAGGCGCTCTGTTTTTTGGGCAAGTAATCCTCCAAAACCGCTGTTTTAGATCCGGCGCGCAATTCTCCCATCATAGTTGAAATCGGAATATCGCGCCCCAAGCGGTAGGAAAGAGCTTCTAAAATGGCGATGGTAATTAGCTTGATACCAAAATAAAGTTTAGCAACTTCGATATTTTTTCGAGTTCTGGCAATCAGGTTAGCGTAGGTTGCATCGTCCGGCTCTTGCATAAACTGCTGGAAAACCAGTTCTGGTTTGAGGAACTTCAAAAATCCTTCCATTTTTTGCAGAGACCTGCGATATTCGGCAACAGTATACAAATTGGCATTGCCCAATTCGTGGTTGGTTTCTGGCATCAAGTTCCAGGTATTGTCTAAGAAATTAGAGGAATTGGGAGAGGCAAAATTCTCTACATCCCGATTTGCTAACCTGACCGCTCGCTTGACAATTTCTACGGTTTGGGCATCGCTCCATCCCAATTTAAAATCGCGATTCGCACTTACCAAACGCTGGTACAAAAGTTCGATCGCACTCAAACCGCTGGGCGAAAGCGGACGAAAAGGAATAGTAGCTTCGATGCAAGCGGCGATTTCGGCGATCGTACTAGCTGGCAAAAAAGGCTCCAAAGATTTGGCAGCAATAACGGCACTCAAAAATTCGTTTTGGCCGCCAAACGGAGAGAGAGCCTTGCCGGGAATAAACCCAAAGACTGAGGCCACTAGGTGATACATGGCATCGTCGGGCAGTTCGGTTTCATCTCTAATAACTAACTGCGATCGCACCTCAACTAACTGCGATCGCACCTCTTTGACAAAAGGAGAAAGGGCGCTGCTAATATTGAAACTGACACCATGATCGACTTGCACGTACACGAGGTCGTGAAACAGCGCAGCCAGCACCTCGATCGGATCGACTGACCCCCCGACCTCAAAAATGTGTTCCGACGTGTGAAAGTAGCGCCAAGGCCCTCTCATCGTTTGAATGATGAGCTCAGCTATCTCCTCCAGCATCGGAATCTCTACTCGACCTCCCAATTGCTCGATCGAGCTTACCAAGCAATCCAAGCACCGTTTTTGTTCTCCCAAAAGCTCCATTTACGCACCTCCAGTGCATTCCCTGATTGTCTTGCGTTTGATTGCATGGTATCAAAACACGCTGCCATCCTGCCATGATTCGTCACTCAAAAATTGCAAATTTTAGGGAAAAAGAGGGAGAGGGGGGAGGGAAAGAGGGAGAGGGGGGGAGGGGGAGAGAGGGAGAGGGAGAGAGAGGGAGATAGGGAAATTAAATATTAAAAATTCTGCATTTGTGGAGATTCTGGCAACTTGGGCGATCGGTATCATAAATTACAGTCAACCTGAGAAAAAGTTGGTAAAGCCTTGATAAATTTTTGATAGATTTTTGATGAATTTTTGACAAAAGCTGTGGGTGGGTGGCGGGCAATTTAGCTTTAAGCTGCTGCGGTGTAAATGCTGCGTCCAGCCTCAAAATAACATTCGTAGACGTGCTGGTAAACCCCTTGACATTTGCGCTGATACGCTTCGATTGAGTAGCTTTCGGGCAGCCCATCTAAAATTTCCTCGATCGCCACTTTAACTGCTGCCTTGGTTTGCTGTCGCCTGCGCCAATCTAACACTAATTTTTCTTGCTTGAAGGTTGACAAAAGTTCCTTGGCTACTGGTTTAAATTTTTGCTTTTCTTTCTCGGTTAAAGTAATATCTGGTTTGCTCAATAAGTCAAAAATCGCTAAGTCTTCCTCTGCCGAGTTCTCGGATATTGCACGTTTATCCTCAAAGTTTAGTTGTTGGGCAAACTCCACCCAATCGGTAATAAATGTCTCGACATTGCGATAACTGCTGTTGTATTCATCAATCAGTTGCTGGAACTTGTCTAAGTAATTCATCCGGCTTTTGTTGAGGCGTAGCATCTGGGTTAGTTGGCTGCTAATTATGCCTTTGAGTTTCTCTGTTTCGGTGTGTTTGTAACCCGATGCAAGCAGGGATTTGAGCCAGAAATTATATCAGCATGAAGGTGGGTAAAAGCTTCACAGCTTCTGAATTCACGAAACAGATTTCTGTAATAGCTACAATACTCATCAATCAATTTCAAAGTCGAATTAGCTTGGCGAGGCTTAACCATAGACCCAACTCAGCTTTGAGAGATTTTAGTCTATTATACTCGGACGCTTTGTGACAGAAGAGCGATAGCACAAGAGTTTTGAATTTTTTTATGTCGGGAGGGTTAGCGATCGCCCTCGCCAAGTCCAGCCCCAACCGGTTTCTGTTTTAGCTGAATAGCCCTTGCTGTGAGTGCGGACTTGCTATCGCCTGGAAGTCTCTGGGGGTAAAGCTTTTCCATTTGCTCGATCTGGTTTTTCTTTAAACCTTGAAGGTTGCCGTAGATAAGTCTTTCGTCGCTTAGATAGAGTTTATTTACTATTTTGGCTTGACTTCGCCCTTGAGTGCATTTTACTCAAAAAATATTGCGGTTTTCAGGGTTAGTCGTTAGAATAGCCAAACTGTCAAGTAAAATCATCCCAACAACGAGACAGACATTTCCGATATCCGCTTATGACCATTGCCTATACTCCACCTTGGCTGCTGAACAACGGCATATTAATGACGTTGTACACCGCATTAAGGGCTAGTCGCGGTTGGGAAAAGACGATCCCTTACCCAGAGCCCCCTTACCGAGAACACATCTTTACTGGTGCCTGTGGAGTCCCGATTTTCGGCTGGGTTGCCATCCCCGAAAATCCCCGATATACCATTGTCGGCACTTACGGCATTACTGGCGATCTGGATAATCAATGGTTTCTGAGGCTACTAGGCCGTAAAGCCTATGCCCAAGGCTGTGCAGTGGTATTATTTGACTGGCGAGCTCACGGCAAAACAGCCCAACTCTCTCCCACCCTGACTTCTGATGGCCTATACGAAGGCGAAGATTTCGTTCGGATTGCTGCCGCTGCTAAAGAAATGGGATGTCCCGCCCCTTTTTGGTTCACGGGTTATTCCCTGGGCGGACAATTAGCCTTGTGGGCTGTAAAATCAGCTCAGACGATCGCAGATTGGGGGCCTGACTTACGGATCGAAGAGTCAGAACTAGCAGGCGCGGCGGTGATTTGCCCCAGCTTGGACTCGAACCGTTCTCTGTCTTATCTAGTTAAAGATGAGTGGGGGAAATTTTTAGAAAAAGCGATCGCGCGACAGTTAAAAAAACTAGCAAAAAAGATCGCTAAGGCACATCCAGGGGCGATCGATCCTGCCGCTATTGAACGCGCCAACAGCATTTGGGGCTTTGACCATGAACTGGTAATTGGCCCGTTAGGTTTCTCCTCTGTGGAAGAATACTATGACGCTAGCAGCGCTCTACACATTTTGCCTCACCTCAAAAAACCCACTTTCATCCTCTATGCAGCGGACGATCCGATGTTTGACCCGGTGCTTGTCTCTGAGTTGCAAGCCATTAGCGCGAACAATCCTGCCTTAGAATTAGTGGTGACAGCCTACGGCGGTCATGTTGGGCATATCAGTAGTAAACGTTGTCAGCATCAATTTGCTGATAGCGATCGGTGGTGGGCATGGAATCGGATTTTACAGTGGTTCGATGCCTTGAGTGTTGATTAAGAATTGATAAAATTTCCTAAACTCATCCTCATTAATATTTGCTCTGGGAATTCGATTTAAGATTTTCAACAACTCCCGCAAAATCGGTTTTTCCAAGCTGTAATAATTTCTAGGCAAACCGCCGCCCAGTTGCTTATTTGCATCTGCGATCGCCTTCATCGCCGCATTAATCGCACCGCCAAGATTTTCTGCTTCCGGGCGATCGATCAAATAATCATGCGCGGGCAATTTCCGGCAAATAAAGCGCCCAAGAGTGCTTGGTAATCCGTCTTACCCACGGTGCGCCGCCTGGAACTTCCCGCCGCTATTTCCCCAGCAACCAGGGCCAACTTATAGTCAGCATAGAGGAGAAAAACCAACCCCAAAACGGGGACGGAATATTCCGAAGGCTTGAGTTTAGAGTTGGCCCGCTCGTTCGTCGGCTGCTTCCCAAAGGCGTTTTTCGAGTTCGGTGTAGAAGGCTTGCATTGTTAGTGTTATCTTCCACATCGTTGATAGATTCCCTCGTCTTCGGCAACAAACAGCACCGCCTCGTACAAACCCTTATTTGAGTTTAGATACGATCGCTCGCATCAAAACCAAAGAAACCCGGTTTTTGGCCGTTGCTGTCAGTGGTAACGAAGTATTTTCGTAAAACACCCGGTTTCTGACTGCCTGCGCGTCAAACCAAAGAAACAAAGAAACCGGGTTTTTGGCCGTAGCTGTCGGTTTTAACGAAGTATTCTCGTCCAAAACCCGGTTTCTGAGTACCCGCGCGTCGATTTTCAGCTTTTAGAGAGAGGTAAAAACTCGCCCGATCGCTACACTATGATTAACTAGGAACTCAGCAATTTGGGAGAAGAGGTGAATTGAAATTCGTGTCCGACCCGCGAATAACAGTCAAAATCCGCAAAATGAAAGAGCGGGTGCGGTGGCAAGAACAGTCGATCGTCGATCGGGGAATCGACCAAACTCGGATGGTTTTGGAATCTCCAACCACCGACTCTCCAGAGTTTTCGTTTTTAGTCGCAGGCGACAGCGGCACGGGCAACCACCGCGGCCACAATCCCCAGCGGCAAGTGGCCGAACTGATGCTCTCGGAGCGCGAAAATTGCCGTTTCCTCCTCCACACGGGCGATGTCGTTTATCTCGTCGGTTCCAGCGAATATTACTTGCAAAACTTTATTCGCCCCTACCGAGAATTTATAGTCGGCGGCGAGCAACCCTCTCGGATTGCCCACGATCGCATGGTGTTTAACTTTCCGTTTTTACCCGTACCGGGAAACCACGACTATTACGACTTGCCCATAGTCTACGGCCTTCTGTCGGCGACAGCTTTGCCGCTGCGTCGGCTGTTGGGTTCCAAGTTGGATCTCGATGTCGGCTGGCACGGTTCCGATCGCGGAAATACCTACGCTAAAGCCTTTCTCGACTACCTCAAAGCTCACAAAATGCCGGGAGATCTCGATCGCCACCTAGACGCCCACTACACCGCCAGCACCAGCACCGGCCGCTGCCTCCGCTATCAACCCGGACGCTTTACCCGCTTACCCAACCGCTATTACACGTTCCGCAGCGGCGGCATCGACTTCTTCGCCCTCGACTCCAACACCTTCAACGAGCCCTTGCCGATCCCGAAAACCAAACAGGGCGACATTCGCCGCCAGAATTTGGAACTCGATCGGCAGAAGTTGGAACAAGAAAAATTGGCAATGCTCGAAATCTGCGCTCGGCTGAACCCCCAAATTCCCGAGGAAGCCGAACAGCTAGACGACTTGGCCGCCAAATTAGAGCAAGTTGACGAAATCCTGATGGATATTGACAAACAACTGTCGCCCGACAACACAGCCGCCACCGATGTTGAACAGCTCGAATGGCTCAAAAAAAGGCTGATTGACTCTTGGCGGGATTCCCAGGTGCGGGGGCGGGTAATTTACCTGCACCATCCCCCCTACGTGACAGAGGCGACAAAGTGGAATCAAGCTCAAACTTTGGCGGTTCGGTTGCGATTGCGCGAGGTGCTCGACACGGTGGCCGATGCAGTTGGGGAGGTGGCGCGGGGGCGTCCGCTAGTAGATTTGGTGCTGACCGGCCACGCTCACTGTTTGGAATACCTGCGGACTGGGGATACCGGACACGGCGACTCTGGGATTAATTGGATTGTCTGCGGGGGAAGCGGCCACAGTCTCCGCCGCCAGCGCCCGGAAGGGCCGGTGTTGCAGGAAGCATCAAGTCCAGAAGCTTATCGGTTGGCGCGCGAGGGCGGGCGATCGCAAAAAGACTCTCGGCGGATAGCGGAATCTTTGCTATTTGTCGGCCGCAGCGGTCAAGGTTCCCACAAACGCCGTCCTTATTCGTGTTTGCGGATTGATGTTCTCGATGGGTGTCCTCCCAAGTTCCGCATCCGACCTTTGGTTGTGGAACGATTTGAGGGAAAATGGCACGAGATCTCGATCGAACCTTTTGTGATTTAACTTTCGTTTTTCTGTAAGTCTCGATCCCCCTTAAAAAGGTGGACTTTGACCGATTCCGGTTCCCCCCTTTTTTAAGAGGGGTTAGGGGGGATCGAGAGCTGAATGCTCTATCAACTTAATTCAGGACAAAAATTCCATGATTGCTAATTTAACCGCCACCGGCTGGGAAATTATTTACCACCGCGCCCACGCTTTGCTCGCGGCGCAACTTGGCGGAGAGTGGAAGCGCTCGAAATCTCCGGTTCGCCTCTACGAAACCATAGCGGCTATTTCGCATCACGATGATTTGGAGAAAGAGTGGGAAGAAAATATTTTGACTGAAGCGGGCGCGCCCTTTGATTTTACCTTGCAGACGGAAACCTCTCTGCCGAAAATTAAAGCCATGACGCAGAATGCCCTATATCGCGGTCGCTGGGTAGCAATGCTGATTTCTATGCACATGAGCTTTCTCAATGAAGGAAAGCGGGGAGAGTCGAAGGAACTCGATGAGTTTTTGGACGAACAACTGGAAAATCAAAAAAAATGGCGCAAAGAGTTGCAAGTTTCCGAGAAAGATGCTAAGGCAGCTTATGCTTTTTTCCAGTGGTGCGATCGGCTATCATTAATTCTTTGCAGCCGCGAGTTACCCGCCGGAGAACGAGCTTTAGAAATTAGTGTCGGCCCGGACGGTAAGCGCTACGATATTGTACAGAACAGCAACGAACTTGTGACTGTAACTCCTTGGCCTTTTGAAGACGATAAGTTTACTGTTAACGTCGAAGCGTGCCATTTGGATAAAGTCAAGTTCGACAGCAACCAGGAAATTAAGGAAGCGCTGCACAAAGCTCCCCGCGAAGTCTTAGAGTGGACTTTTGTCAAGTCTTAATTAAACCTCTAGCAAAAATACTGCACCGTTCTAGGTTTGTAGGGAGAACTTCAGTCGTTCGAGTTTTATGAGGACTGAAGTTCTCACTACAAACCAATTTGATTGTTGCCGATTGAACGGACATAATATTATCAATGAGCCATCACCAATTACCGATTACCCATTACCAATTACCAAATATGAAACGTTCAGCCTGTCTAATTTTCAATCCCGTCGCCGGCAACAGCGACCCCGACCAAGACTTAGCTAGAATTCAGGAACTTTTAGAGCCTTTTATTGACTTAGACATTCGGCTGACAACCCGAGAATTAGATGCAGATCAAATCGCCCGCGAAGCAGTTGCTAGGGGAGTTGAGGCAATTATTGCTTCCGGGGGCGACGGCACATTATCCGCAGTGGCTGGGGCGATTGTGGGCACAAATATTCCTTTAGGAATTATTTCGCGGGGAACGGCGAATGCTTTTGCTAATGCTTTAGACATTCCGAATACAATTGAAACCGCCTGCGCCACTATTTTTGGAGGGTTGACGCGGGTGGTGGATGCGGCGATTTGCAACGGTGAAATGCCGATGGTTTTGTTAGCTGGAGTGGGTTTTGAGGCGGAAACCGTCGAACTAGCCGATCGCGACATGAAGAATCGCTGGGGAATGCTGGCTTACATTCTGTCGGGAATTAAACAGTTAAACAATTTAGAAAGATTTGAAGCGGAAATCGAAACCGAAGATAAAATTATCAGCCTTACTGCTGTCGCCGTGACAGTGGCGAATGCCGCGCCGCCTACTTCCATTTTAGCTCAAGGGCCTGCCGGGATTATTTTTGATGACGGCTTGCTGGACGTGACGCTGGTGGCGCCTCAGAATAAAGCTGGGGCGATCGCAGCTTCTTATCATCTATTGCAAACAGCTTTGAGCGGCAATGCTACGGATCGCGACGACATCGGTTATTTGCGGGCAAAAAAAGTAACAATTAGTGCCGATCCGCCTCAAAAAGTGGTTGTAGACGGCGAAATCATCGGCATGACTCCGGTTTCTATTGAGTGCGTTCCAGGAGGTTTAACTATTTTTGTACCGCGAGTTGAAGAAGAGGCCGTGGTGGAAAAACTCAGCGGTTTAGCGGACATCGAAATTACATTGAAACCCTTAGATGAAAATTTTTAGCGACACAAACAATAAGAAAGACCGCCCGGGCGGTCTTTCATTTTTAGGCGTCTAAAATTTGGCGAATGCGGCGCTCCAAACGTTCGAGATCGAGTCCACCTTCATCGCGGCTGATGCGGCGCACGGTGACGTTAACATTGCTCAAATCTGCCAGCAAATCTTGCAGGATTTCTTGTTGCTGCCTAGCTTGAGTTATTTCGCGCGGTTCCTGCACGAGGTCGCGGATGATGGTGTCTTCGGCTCGCGAAGCAACGATCGGGTCTGCTTCGCCGTCTATATGCACGAAAGTGCGGCGACCGGGCCCCCGTTCTTCTTCAATTGGTATTACTGCTGTTACTCGATCGGAGCGTACATATTTGCCAAATCCCAGGTGGACTAAGACAGAAGATTGTATTTTCATAGATAGCAAGATTTATTTGTTAGTTATCTATATTTTAACTTTTAAAAATATGATTTGACAACTAAATGAGAGCTATTGCTAGTACAATATTGGTGGGTTTTTTCGGGTGTTTTATAGTTGTCATATTTAGTAAAAAATGCTAATATTTTGCGATATGCGAGCATTCCGAGATTCGTACAATCCGACAGTCCGGCGGGGGTTTTAATCCCTGTAGGACTGTCGGAATATGGCAAATCTCGGACTGTTAGATTACTGTCGGAATATGGCAAATCTCGGATTGTGCGAATCTCGGATTGTCAGTGCGCGATAGTTGGCTGATGGGTTAACATAAAATTAGAGCAGTTTGCGATGATCGCCCGCAACACATTTCAGGGACACAGCCTACCGATTTGAGATTTGAGCATTACAACCGCGGATAAACAGGAAGACCTCCATGATCCCAATTAGTATCGACTTAGTTATCAGTCTGGTGACTGCAATTCCCATCGCTTCCATCAAAGACAAGCTTCAGCGCAACGAAGCTGTCATCAAATTATTAAAAAAATTCAACATCGAACCCGACGCGCCGCCAGCCGATTTCGCGGGAGTCTATGTTTATACTTTAGTAGAGTATGGCGCTGGGAAACCCAAGCAGATTTTAGAACTATTTCGGCAACCAGAGATTAAAGAAGCATTTCGCAAAGCCTTCGAGTCCGACAGCCCAGCTATGCTGGTGAAAGCAGGCGAAGAATATCTCAGCCGGTCTGCTTTAGGCCAAGAAATTCGAGATTTAGGCATTGACCCCAGACGGGAATTCATGGCATTTGCAGCCGTGTTTATGGAAGTAGCAAAGCGGACGCGGACGCTGGGAGATGTGATGGTGGGAAATGCGATCGCCTCTTTGCAAAAACGCCTATCTATGGTACTCGATCGCATCGATCGCCTCCCCACTATCGAAGGAATCCGCACCGAATTTGCACGACTGGAAGCTGAAGATTATCCCGCACTTCCCGCCGCAGCATCAACTAATATTCAAAAGTCTCAAGCTTTTATTTTATCACAACAAGTTCGCGGCTGGTTTGAGACATTAAGTTATAAGTTTGAAACCTATCAAATCTCGGAAGATAACTATTTTGAATGGATTATCAATGTTCCTGTCAGACGCAATCGCTACGATCGCATTTTAGTGCGCGGAATTGCCGGAGAAGCGGGACTCAGAGACATCTCAGCCTTGCGCGAATCTGTAGCAAAACAGCGCACCGATGAAGGTTGGTTAGTCACCGCTCGCCGCATCAGTCGCGCAGCGCGGGATGAAGTAGATAAACCAGAAAATCGCGATATAGCTTGCTATACCTTCGATGAATTGCTCGACCAAGATGCCGATTTTACCGCTTATCTGGATTGGCTAGAAACAGAAATTACCAGCCGAGGAATTGATACCAAGTATGTGCCGCTAGCTTGTACGAAAGAAGAAATCGACCCCGATACTCACCGCAAGATAGGCGTGAGTCATTATGGCAGGCGAGATGGCTGGATCGAAGGTTATCTTGACCTGTGGTTGAATGACCCAGTAAAAGAACATATTTCAGTTTTAGGAGAATTTGGAACCGGGAAAAGTTGGTTTGCAATGCACTATGCTTGGATGGCGCTGCAACGCTACCGAGATGCTCAAAAGCGCGGCTTAGAACGTCCGCGTTTGCCGTTAGTAATTCCTTTGCGAGATTACGCCAAAGCAGTTAGTGTCGAGTCGCTATTTTCCGAGTTTTTCTTTCGCAAGCACGAGATACCTTTGGCGGGTTATTCGGCCTTTGAACAACTTAATCGCATGGGTAAATTTCTGTTGATTTTCGATGGTTTTGATGAAATGGCCGCTAAGTGCGATCGGCAAGAAACCATCAACAACTTCTGGGAACTAGCAAAAGCCGTCGTTCCCGGCGCAAAAGTCATCCTCACTTGCCGTACCGAACACTTTCCTGAAGGCAAGGAAGGACGGGCATTGTTCAATGCAGAACTGCAAGCATCAACAACCATTTTAACAGGCGAAACTCCCCAATTTGAAGTCTTAGAATTAGAGAAATTTAACGACGAGCAAATTCGGCAAGCGCTGTCATTTCAAACAGAAGCGGCGACAGTAGAAAAAGTGATGGGAAACCCGCAACTATTGGATTTAGCGCGTCGCCCGGTTATGACCGAGTTAATTTTGGAAGCATTGCCCGATATTGAAGCTGGAAAACCAGTAGATATGTCGCGGATTTATCTGTATGCGGTGCGGCGGAAGATAGAGAGAGATATCAAAGCAGAACGTACTTTTACTACTGTAGCAGATAAGCTTTATTTTTTGTGCGAACTGTCTTGGGAAATGCTGTCTACCGACCAAATGAGCCTGAATTATCGCGGTTTTCCCGATCGCATTCGAGGCCTGTTTGGTTCCGTCGTGCAAGAGGAAAAAGACTTAGACCACTGGCACTACGACATGATGGGTCAAACGATGCTAATCCGCAATGCAGATGGGGATTATACTCCGGCGCATCGTTCGTTATTAGAGTTTTTTGTCGCTTATAAATTTGCGGCGGAATTGGGAGTTTTGGCGGCAGATTTTACCGAATTAGTTGCGCCTGAACAGTCTTGTCTAAATCCTGATGCAGCCCCTCAATCGTACACTTGGTCAAATTATTGTCGGCTTCAGGCCGAGAAGAGAAATAAGGGTGAACTTATCGCAGCTTTGAAGGGATTTGTTGCTGAAGATTTAGGGCAACTCCGTCAGAGTTTCGGACACGCACCGGTGACAAAAGCAGTGATGGATTTATTGTTACCAATGGTAGGGGCGGTGTCCTCGTGCCGGCCCTGCCTCGATGTAGGGGCAGCTACGGAGGAATTATTGGAAATTCTGGAAGCAACGCGGGGAAAAACTGAAAGTGAGGTAGGTTATGTGGGAGGGAATGCGGCGACGCTGTTGTTGAAAATCGATCGAACTGCGTTAGAAGCAAAAGATCTTTCTCGTGCAGTTATTTTAGGTGCTGATTTCACAAATGCTAGTCTGCGCCGCGTCAATTTTGCTGAAGCAAATTTAGCTAATTCTGATTTTACTAAAATCTTCAGCAGTGTTCGATCGGTCATATTTAGTCCTGATGGCAAACTGTTAGCTACAGGTGATACGGATGGCATAGTTCGCTTGTGGGAAGCTAGCACTGGAAGAGAAATATTGACCTGTAAAGGACATACTAACGTGGTGGAGTCAGTCGCCTTCAGTCCTGACGGCAAAATACTTGCTAGCGCCAGTTATGACAAAACGATCGAGTTATGGGATGTCAAGACTGGTGAATGTTTAAAAGTTTTGCAGGGACATACCGAATCAGTAATGTCAGTCACCTTCAATCCCGATGGAAATATACTCGCTAGCGGGAGTTTCGATCGCACCATAAGGTTATGGGATATCCGCACGGGTGAATGCCTCAAAATTTTGCTAGACCATACTAAAGTTGTATTGTCAGTCGTTTTCCATCCTGTTGATGAGATGCTTGCCAGTGGCAGCGGCGACAATACAGTAAGGCTGTGGAATCTCGGTACTGGTGAATGCCTTAAAATTTTGCACGGTCATACTAAAAACGTGTTTTCAGTTGCTTTCAATTCTGCTGGTGAAATACTTGCTAGTGGAAGCGGCGACAAAACAATGAGGCTGTGGAATATCCGTAGCGGTGAATGTCTCAAAACTTTGGAGGGACATTTCGATCAAATAAAGTCAATCGCCTTTAGCCCAAATGGCGAAATACTTGCAAGTGGCAGTCACGATCGCACAGCAAAACTGTGGGATATCAACAGCGGTGAATGCTTGAATACTTTGCAAGGGCATAACGATCGAGTAGGGTCAATCGCCTTCCATCCTGGGGGTGAAATACTTGTTAGCGGCAGTTACGATAAAACGCTGAAGCTGTGGGATATCAACAGCGGTGAATGCTTGAATACACTGCAAGGGCATAGCAATCAAGTAAGGTCGATCGCCTTCAGTCCTAACGGTGAAATGCTGGCCAGCGGCGATGACGCGCAAACAGTCAAGCTGTGGGATATCAGCAGTGGTGAATGCCCCCAAATCTTGCGCGGACACCTCGATAGGGTAAACTTAGTTGCCTTCAATCCTTCGGGTGAAATACTTGCCAGCGCTAGTTACGACCAAACACTGAAACTGTGGGATATTCGCAGTGGTGAATGCCTCCATACTTTGCCAGAATTTGGCAATGAAACACGATCGATCGCCTTCAGTTCAAATGGTGAAATACTTGCGAGTGCAGGTTATGACCAAACGGTGAGGCTGTGGGATATCGGTACTGGCGAATGCCTCAAAACGTTGGACGGGCATAACAATTCTGTACACTCGGCTGCTTTCAGTCCTTTGGGCGAGATATTTGCCAGTGCAGGTTTTGACGGAACGGTGAGGCTGTGGGATATCCATACTGGTGAATGCCTCCAAATCTTGCAGGCGCATACGAATTGGGCACCCGGAATCGCCTTTAGCTATAACGGTGAAATACTTGCCACTGGAAGTGTCGATCGAACAATAAGACTATGGGATGTCCGCAGCGGTGAATGCCTTCAAATCTTACAGGGGCATACTGATTGGATACGTTCAGTTGCCTTTAGTTCTTCTAGTGAAATAGTTGTTAGTGGAAGTATCGATGGAACGGTAAGATTATGGGATATCAGTACAGGTGAATGTCTCAAAATTTTGCAAGGCCATACCAGTAGAATTAACTCTGTTGCCATCTATTCAGAGGATCAAATTATTGCTGCTTGCAGTCGGGATGGCACAATTATGATTTGGGAGATTGAGACTGGTGAGTGCCTCAAAATACTAAAAAGTGACCGACCTTATGAAAACATGAATATCACAGGAGTTACGGGTTTAACGGAAGTTGAAAAAGCCACGCTCAAAGCTTTAGGGGCTGTTGAAAATTAATCATCGCAAAGGAGGAAGTATGCAGTCAGCAATACGGATTAAAACCAAAGTTCTTGCAGAAAATAAACTTTAAATTCAAGTGCCGCCTGGATCTGTGGGCGAAGAGGTTGAAGTGTTTGTGATTATACCACAAAAGCCTCCGTGGCGGCGTAAAGTGTTGGAATTGCTTACAGAAATCCGCAGCCGTCATCTTTCCAGAACTGTTGAAGAAATTGACCGGGAACTTCAAGAAAAAAGAAACTACTGGAGCAGTTAAACCTAATTTATTCTATGGCAGGTAGTGCCCTGAAGGAAAGGATCGAGTAAGTTACTATTAGAGAGAAGTGTTTATCATAGTGTGATATGACAGTAGAGATTCCC